>NZ_JBEOPO010000022.1:0-84548 GCF_040310145.1 Shewanella sp. S1-49-MNA-CIBAN-0167
AGCGTTATTTGGCGTTATTCCGAGATAGCATTGTGCTTGATCGCCTTAATAGCGGACTAGCCTTAAGAGCAAATTGGGCCTATTTTTATAGGGCATAATTGAGGGCATAATTATACTCAGAAACGGCCTAAAACCTAAGCGTTATTTGGCGTTATTCCGAGATAGCATTGTGCTTGATCGCCTTAATAGCGGACTAGCCTTAAGAGCAAATTGGCCCTATTTTTATAGGGCATAATTGAGGGCATAATTATACTCAGAAATGGCCTAAAACCTAAGCGTTATTTGGCGTTATACCGAGATAACATCGTGCTTGACCGCCTTAATAGCGGACTAGCCTTAAGAGCAAATTGGCCCTATTTTTATAGGGCATAATTGAGGGCATAATTATACTCAGAAATGGCCTAAAACCTAAGCGTTATTTGGCGTTATACCGAGATAACATCGTGCTTGACCGCCTTAATAGCGGACTAGCCTTAAGAGCAAATTGGCCCTATTTTTATAGGGCATTATTGAGGGCATAATTATACTCAGAAACAGCCTAAAACCTAAGCGTTAATCTGTGCTAGAGTAATCATAAAAATAGAGATAAGGAAGATCAACATAATGGAAATCAGTTTACCTTCAATGAGTAGATGCGTTATCACATCGGCCGTGTTGACATTAATAGCGTGTTCATCATTTACGGCAACCGCTGGTATTGAGGCTTTTAAACCGGGACCAGTGATTAAAGACTACGGAAAAGTGGCCGAAGTGAATAGCAGCTTAACCATACCAACAGGCATGAAGTTTAACGTTGCTTTTGATTTAGGTACAGCCGCTAAACCCGCTGAAATAAACTCTAGTATTGATACTTTGGCGCGCTTTATTAATATGCATGTGGCAGCCGGGGTTAAACTGAAAGACATTTCGCTTGCTATGGTGGTGCATGGTAAAGCGGCTAGCGATATGACCAAGGATAGTTTTTATCAGCAGTTGAATGCAGGGCAGAAGAATGCTAATTCGGATTTAATTGCGCAGTTGGTAAGACAGGGGGTTAAGTTCTATGTGTGTGGTCAAACAGCCGCCTATTACGGCATTACTCCTGATGACTTGCTGCCGGGTGTTGACATGGCTTTATCGGCGTTAACTGCACATGCAGTATTAGCCCGCGAAGGTTACAGCGTTAATCCGTTTTAACCCCATATTAACGACTAAACACATCCTGCTTGGTGTATTTTTCGATAATGCTTTGAGTGGTGCCATTTTGTTTAAATTCAGCAATAGCGGCATTAATTTGTGGTAGTAAGGCAGTATGTTTTTTACGAAGGCGCATGACTAAGTGACCTTCTGAATGAATCGCGGCAAGGGTGACTGGTCTATTGAGTTTTTTTGCCCAATACAAGGCAGGTAAATCTCCAGAGATAACCGCTTCAACTCGCTCTTTATGTAATGCCTTGATGAGTTCTCTCTCAGAGGTAAAATCAACTCGAGTAAACTCTGTATCGTCGTGGTAAAGGTAGCCACGAATTGTGCCTATTTTTTTACCTTTAATCTGATTAACGTCTTGCCATTTTTGAGCATTTTTGTCTAAAGTGATAATGTTTTCTTGAATGACTAATATCGCTATCGATGAGACAAAATTATCGCCTACTTTTTGATCCTCAAACCAGCTTGGGCTAACAAAGTCGAAGTCTAGTAAGCCATTCGCTAAGGCGTAATTAGTTCTTTTTGGAGGATAATTGTTTTTTTCAACTTCAATGTTGGCCTTTGCAAGCAGTAACGGAACCAGCTCGCCGAGTATTCCTGGGTTTTCAGCCGATCCAGCAATGTAATAAGGCACCCAACTGCTGGAGGCATTGACGTTATACTTAAGTGCTGTGCTCGCTTGAACGGTGGAACCACAAAAAAATATCACCAAGCAGGTGAGTGCTAGAAAGCCTTTTTTCATGGTGACTCCTTATCTTTAATATTCTATTAATACTACAACAATTTTCGCTGCTTAATAAAGATCAAGGCACAGTAAACATAAACTTGAGTGTAAGTTATCAGGTATTAATACATAAGTTTTATGATGTTTGATCAATGAGGTCTTTTTATTGCCTTGGCTGAGTAATACACCTTGCTCTAATGCTAACCGTGCAACCAACTTTTCATCACCACGAATGTACATTGAGATTGGTTTGACAATTTTATCATCAACAATGTGTTGATTAAATTCTTTTGCTGAGATTATTAAACTTGATTTACCGTCACTGTTGATCTTCAATTTGGCATCAATGTCGGTATCGGTTACCACCACCCATTCTTGTGCTGCGAGTCCGGTTAATAGGTTTTTAAGCCCAGTGCCAGTGGCGATAGCACTGTTATTAACTTGTTGGTATTGATCGGCAATACAGGTTAATCGTTGTTTAAGTTGAGCCCCAGCACCTTGACTTCGAGCTTGACTTATCCAGGCCGTTAAGTCGTCGGCCATTAGTTTCGAAAAGCGTTTTGTTTTTAACGACTCAACCATCCAGTTACATAAAAAATGGCTTTCTTGTGCTGCAGTTCTGACGGCTTTGTGTTGTGATGCCGAGGTATTTATGGCATCTATTCCAGCTAGCGCAAGGGTTAATAAAGCTTGGTTGTATGTTTCTGTAGTCATTTTAACGAGGTCAATAAAGTAGTGTGATAGCTAGTTTACCGCGTAGTCGCAAATTGCTAAATAGATATTTGTGTTAAGTCGGCTCGAAGAGCTGGCGTTTCTATGTAAAGTAGTCGCCGTTCAACAAGGATAAACGGCAACTAAAATAGAGTGTAGATTACTTTTTCGGGGGGAATTGCGCCAAGATAGCGGCAACAGTTTGGTTAATGCCTTGTGCTTTAACTTCGCCACCTTGATCAAAGTGGTACTGACCATTGCCGCGCCAAATTAAGCGTTTGTCGGCTGGGTCGATAATATCAATTTGAATAGTTTGCGTTTTAGCTGTGTTACTGCCTAGCGGGATACCGATACTCGTGCCAAGACTTATCCCACCACTAGAGCCCCAAGTTCCAGAACCTAAGCCGATAGAAAGCCCTGAATCTTTTTCTTTGTTTTCAGTGATAAAGGCATAGTTGACTACAAAATCAGCATTGCTGGCGCTAAAGAGATAACCTTGGTTAAGTAAGGTTTGCTTAATGTCGTCATTAATTCGGTCAGCGGTTAAAGGATCATCAGTTTGTTTTACGGTGAGTTGACTGAATGTTTTGAGTACAGAGAAGTCGTAATTGACATCATAATCTTGCTTGGGTTTTGTCGCACAAGAGGCCAGCAATAACAGGCCACATAAAAGTAAAATGGGCTTACAAGCTGCCATTGTGTGTATTAACCCTTTACTCGAACGCCTTGATGTTGTCATGAGCCCTCCGACTAACGTGCAATAATGTACAAAATTAACTCAATTAGTATAACCTTAACATAACGGTATTTGATGGTGACTTTGGTTGGTTAAGTACTAGCCTCATCATTAAATCAACCTACCAATGACTATATCGTATATTTAGCATTTACGTACTAAATTCAATATTAGCTGAGGTTAAGCACTCTAATGATGGAACAGTTAAGTTTTTTTGCGGTGCCCAGTCCATGCGTTGGCGTTTGTCAGTCTGACAGTCGTGGCTATTGTATGGGCTGCCTTCGAAGCCGAGATGAACGATTTAACTGGATGAGTTACAGCGAGTTAAGAAAACAAGATGTGATCCGTTTGTGTTTACAGCGCAAACGACGTCGTCAATATGCTATTCATAAAGCGAAGCAACTGGCGCTACAAGTAGAACAAACGTCGCATACTCTTCAATTAGATTTTGACACCCAGACAAAGGCTGAAAATGAACAGATTGATCTAACGAATTTTAGTTTAGATGAATAATGTATGGGATAAATGCTAGAGCCTGTTGAACCTTCAAGATGAATTTTGCTGCTGTTAGTGGCCATTTTTTTCAAGGCAGAGCTAATGAGATGTCGTTATTCTCCATAAATAAGCGATAACCCAGTACAAAGAAGCCACGAACGCAGCCCGAAGGGTCCGCCTAAACCGTCCTAGTTATTATTATAAAATAAGTTTGTTGCAAGGTATTAGCCTAGTTAAAGACTTTGTCTCTAGTCTTTTCACAGCATTCTTATGTAAGCAGAAAACCGTTTAGTTCGAACAAATTGTAAACACGAAAGGTCAACAGGCTTAGGCTTTCATCGCTTGCCAAAATAACCTGAAACTGGCGCATCGGTGAATGTCATCGTTACCTAAATGAGGATTGTCGGTAAAAAAACGAATGGCAGCTAAGTACTGACCATGGCAGTTTTCGAGCAATAACGCATTGGGAAAGTCAGCGATAATATGCTGCTGTTTACCTTGATTAATCAATTCGACAACAAATCCTAGAATGCTGTTCATCGCTTGCTTTCTGACGTCGGCATCGATGTCTGCGGACATAGAGTACTGTAGAAAAAAAAGCTGTTTTAACGGTTGTGCAATGGCCCAGTCGATGGCTTTTTGCCATAGGGTATTGGCATCTTGTTCGATATCACCACTAAAATGAGTGCTGCTAACCATGTTGGTAGCAAACTCTTGTTTAATGGATAAAAAAAGCTGGCTCATGATGTCTTTTTTTGTCGGAAAATGATGAAATAAAGTGCCCGTTGCCACGCCAGCCGCTTTGGCAATTGATGCGGTCGATGTAGCATTAAAACCATTATTAACAAACAGCTGTAATGCCGAGTCTAGAATAGCTTGTTTTTTATCTGTGGTAACAATGGATTTACTGCTAATGGATTTACTGCTCATTGAGTCACATACCTATTCTATCTAGTGTCTGTTTATCTACCGTTTATTCATTAAATCAGTTTGATTGCGGACTGGTTAATGTCGGATTCGGCTCAGCAAGTATCATTAAAGTAATACTTGCCGTAGTGATATTTTGAGGTGTTAGCGTAAGAAAAATTTCATCAATAATCGTTGGATCACGCCGCCATAAGGTGGATGAACAAATATGCCGGTATTAATTTTACCACTGTTGAGGATTGTTTTAGCATGGCTAAAGGTTAGAAAGCCTTCTTTGCCGTGATAGTGTCCCATGCCCGATGGACCAATACCGCCAAAGGGTGCGTCATCAGCGGCAACATGAAATACCGTGTCATTAATGCACACTCCGCCCGAATGAGTCTGCTGCAGAATGTCTTGCTGCGTTTTATCGTCAAAGCTCATGATGTATAGGGCTAAGGGGCGATCATGATGGTTGATATAACCTATCGCTTCATCAACCGACTGATAGCTAATAATCGGTAACAATGGTCCAAATATTTCATCCTGCATAATGAGCATGTCGTCTGTGGTATGTGTGACTAGCTGAGTGGCTATTTTTCGTTGCGTTGTTGATATTGGGCCATCAATTGCGGAGGTGACGGTTGCACCTTTGGCTTTGGCATCTTCTAATACTGCGAGTAAGCGTTGGTGTTGACGATCATTAATGATATTGCCATAGTCTTGGTTTGTGTCGAAGTTAGGGTACATTTTATTAAATCGACGTTGATAAGCGGCAATAAACGCCTCGACTTTTTCCGCTGGGCACAATACATAGTCAGGGGCGACACAAATTTGACCTGCATTTAAACATTTTCCAAAAATAAGCCGTTCTACCGCTGTGTCTATTGGCATATCAGCGGCAATGATCGCTGGGGACTTACCGCCTAATTCTAATGTTACCGGCGTCAGGTTATTGGCTGCGGCACGCATAACATGGCGGCCGACAACGGAAGAACCCGTAAACAGAATATGGTCAAACGGTAATGCTGAAAATGCTGCGGCCACATCAGCTTCACCTTCAACTAACTCGACTTCAGTTGGGGCAAAAATCGTTGCCAACATCTTGCGCAATACCGCATTGGTTGCTGGGGTGAATTCGGACATTTTTAGCATGGCCCCGTTGCCTGCAGCAATGGCCGTGATCAATGGGCCCATTGATAACATCACCGGGAAGTTCCACGGCACAATAATACCGATCACGCCCAAGGGCTGATATTGCACCGACACTTTAGAGGGCGATAGTAATAAACCTGCATGACGACGACTGGGTTTCATCCACGACTTAAGGTGTTTGATGGTGTAATTGATGTTGTTTACACAAGGCATAATATCCGAAATTATGGTGTCATTTGCAGAGCGATGGCCATAATCGTTAATTAATGCGTCGATGATAGATTGTTGATTATCAAGCAAAGCTTGTTTTAATTGGGTTAACTTATCTACCCGTGATTGATAATGAGGCGCTGGATTAGCTTGAAAACGCGCGCGTTGATCTGTGAGTAATTGTTGTAATTGTGTTTGAATGTTATCAACGGCCATATTCATATTTGATCTCCAGCAAAAAATAACGATGTTGGTTTGATGAAGTGTGATTAACCCATTCAGCAAACCGACTGATTAGTCGGTTTTATGTTATGTTCGTTTTTGATCTAAAGCAAGTTTTCGGGTTTAATTTGATATTAATCACTAATGAGGTCTTTAATACTGACTATACTAAAACTTAACTCGGGGTGGGAGATGGAATAAATCGTTAACAACGGATTTATTATCCAGAGTTTAGATTAGTTATATTGTTGAGATGGAACTGGGTGTGTTTCTGTGAGGCATAAAATGTCACTACAAAGACACATTTTACACTGCGAAGGAGGATAATATGCGAACACGTAATATTTTATGGCCTACCGATTTTTCTGACACGTCGTCACATGCTTTAAGTTACGCAATTGAAATGGCTAACTTATATAAAGTTGGCATTCGTATCGTGCACGTAGTTGATCAGCCTTTCGGTGATGAGAATTATATGATCCTTGCCGTTACCCCTGAAGAGTTGGCGAAAACGATGGAAGCTGCTGCGGCCAAGAAAATGCATGATTTATTGGGTCAACTTAATACCGACTTAAAGATTGAAACGGTGATTCGACGTGGTGATGCTATTGCCGAAATTTTGGCCGAGGCCAATAGCGGTGATATTGGTATGGTGGTTATTGCCAGCCATGGTAGAAGCGGACTGTCTCATTTTTTGAATGATAATGTCGCCGAAACTATTGCAAATAAAGCCACATGCCCTGTTCTAGTGGTCAAATAGCATCGGCTATAGAAGCTGGCGTTGGAGTATAGCTTGGTTAAAAGCTGGAATTGGGTTGAGTTAAAAAGATGATTTCGGCAGCCGTTGAGTCGCGCCCTAAGATCGCATTTCGGTGAGGATAACGATTAAATTGAGCAATAATGGCTTGATGTTGTCGTTGGCTGTGTAGATTATTCGGCGCATATTGCTCAAATAATGGCAATGCTTGCTGGTGGATAATCATTGATTCGCTATGCATATAGGGCATGATTAAAAATCCAGCTTGGTGAGTCGGTAACTCTGCTAAACAACCTAATGCAACGGCTTCTTGCGCCAGCACTAACGCGATATTGTCAGCGGCAAATGCGGCTGGCGTGTCGCGATGAATATTTCGCGAAAATTGATCTAGTACGATAATTTCGGCTAATCGCCCTTGAGTGTCTTTACGCCAGTGTTGTAACTCTCCCATTATGGCAGCGTTTAAAGCGGTGCCAAAAGTCTTTTTTATCTGTAAATCAAGCTCGGTATCTTTTATCCACCATTGTTTAGGTGAAATTTTAACAAACCAAAAATCAATAACATCATCGACGGTGACCTGTGTCGTTTTTATTTCATTCATTAGGCTAAATCCAATTACGGTTATCGTGACTAGTAGCATTGAGTGACCGAGTAATAATTAGCTCTGCCACATGAGTGGGAATATAGGGGAACACCACACTGCCACTGGCTAATCCGACTTCTACATAGGCTAACTGAGCTTGTTTTTGGCCTTGAGTTTGGATGATGTTAACGTGTTGAACTTTTTCAAATGCGACCCGCTGCCATTGTTGACCGAAAAAGCCGCTATGTTGCCAAATGACTTTATCTGCCACAACATATCCCCATTGCTTGTATCGTATGTAAATCGCTAATATCACCACGAAGGTGATGAACCAAGTGAACTCAAAAAAACCAGGGCTTTGATGGCCATAATAACCCATGATGGTGAGTATACTGGCCAGGATCAGTGGCAAGGCAATTCTCTTGGTCAGCCAATTAATATGAATAGACGAGTAACTGCTGGGTAATGCGCTGGCACCGCCACTGAGTTGAGGGATTTTGGCCAAGAGTAATTCGATTTCAGTGGATTTAACACTTGGAACTAACATGTGTTGTTTGGTTTTATGTCCAACTTCATGTCCTTTGACTTGCTTAAAGTATAAGGTCCAGCGTTTAAATAAGCGTGCAATAACGGGTTGTTGAAGATGGACTAATTGAATACGTTTTATGGCCAACGCATCTTGCTGGTGTGAAATGACACCGCCACTTCGTTGTAAAGTGTCATCATGTTTATCGAGCTGATATGGGTGATATTTTAACATTGCCGCGACAATTGAAATTAACGCAAACAAACTGTATAGCGCAAACAACCCCACGATTGCCATGATGGTCTGCAAGCCAATATTTTGATGAGTTTGCTGTTGGACCCATAACCAAAATTGCTGCGCGAGTGGGGAGTCGAATATTTTATCCAAATCAACTTGACCAGCGATGGGGCCCACAATTACGGCAAACCAAATAAAATTATTTTGATAAAAACCAAATAAGATTAAATCCCATAAACTTTTACGCACAATCGGCTGTGTATTCTCGATGCCATGTTGATTATCAGTATGCGGATGCTCGTGTGTCGGTGCAGTAGCATCAGTGTGACTTAAATTTAGCAGTAAACGTTTTAAGGTTTGGGCTTGTTGCGTATCTAAAGCGGCTAAATGAGCTTCGTCACTTTTAGACCCTGCCGTTTCAATCACGAGGGTACCGAGTGACAATGGCTTAAAATAAAACGGTTGTTCATATCGAATATTTTGAATGCGACTCAGCGGTATTTCATCTTTTTTGGTAAACAATAAGCCGCGTTTCACTTCAAGTTGATGGTTATTAAGACGAAAGCGAAATTTCCGCCATTCTATTATCGCAGAAAGTGTCACCAGCAATAATAGTAGGCTAGAAGCCAATATGCCCCATTGCATATCAAAGCCTTGCCGCCATCCAGTATAAACAATGGGTACGATAGCAAAACCATTGCTGAGGATGTATTTTAAGGTACTGAAAATATTACTGACGACGGACCAAGCTGAAAGTGCTTGCCACTGCTGTAAATCATCGGTATTGGTTTGCTCTGAATTGATCGATTTATTGGTAACAATATCTTTTGAGTCAAGATGTGGATCATCACCCTGTGATGCTGGTGACTTATCCATTATAGTTATCCTGCTGAGATCGTTCAATGGCTGGTGTAGGGTCATCAACTGATGTTGAATGCTCGCGTGTGTTTAATTTAGTGGCAGGTAGTTGATGACTTGCTGCCGCTTGGCTCAATAAATGTTGGCGTAAATTTTCTGCTAAATCGGCATTGAGGCCTGGTAGATCAATTTCAGCTAAGCCACTGCCTGCACTGAAGCATTTTAAGGTGACTAAGTTGAACCTTCGTTCTGCGGGGCCTTGAGATAAATTAACATGTTGCAGTCGAGTGTAGGGCAGTGCCGTTGTTGACACCCAAAATAACCCTTCACGTAACACCATTTCATGTTTAAACAAGCCATAAGCAATTTTGTTTGCTTTGAGGTGAATGAGTTTTATCACCAGGGCAGCCACCAAGATTGTCAATGCTATAAACCCGGTCGTGATTATCAATGGCAGCGGGTTAATTATCAGCAGAAACACCGTTAAGGCCGTGATGATAATCATCATAACGACACTGCTCATTATCAATAATAGTTTAGGGTAATTAGGATCAATATTGCTCAGTGGCAAGTCGGCAAGTTGAATATAATCATCTTCGGATAAACGTGGGCCATGGTCATAAGTGTCTGCTGAGGTTGCTTTTACTGCCAACAATGAAGATGTATCGTTTAGCGTTGACGGATCTGTTATTGGCGATGGCGCTAATGGGCTCTTTGAGTGCGGCGGAGTATCCATGTTTGTTCGCTTTCCATGTCGGCTATTTATATTGTTAAAAACTATAACGAGATTGTCGCAACTTAGGTAGTGTTAATCATATTGGTTATCGATAAATCAATCTATTAGCGTCAAAATCAGTGATTAATTACGCCGCAATTTGCCCACATTGGCAATAGTGCTTGCGTGACTGGCTAGACATACAGTAATTTCTATCCAGTGATGTAGAGATAATAGGGCGTGTGAAGGATGTTTTCGAATAATTACGTGATCAATAAATCGCAAAAAGCATTTTTACGAAAATTGTATTTAGCGCATCTGCTAGATGAAGAACAACATAACTTATTAAGCTTGCAAAAACTGACGCTTATGCCACGAAGGACATTGCAAGATGCGTTAGCGGCATTTGTCGATATTGGTATTGAAGTGGATTTTGTTCAGCAAGGCCAGCGTCATAATGAAGGCTATTATCGCATTTCAACTTGGGGCCCAATCAGCAGTGCTTGGGTGAATAGCCATTTCGAGCAGATCAAACAACACATTGAAATGGTGAGCGAGTCAGACATGACCCGTTAAGCGGTTTATTCTGCAATAATTTGTTGTTGAAAGGGCTATTCATGGCGATACAGATACTATTATTCAATGGGCAAGGTCTGTTGTTAGCTGAAGGTGATGAGACTCTCATGAGTCAATATGATCCGCAACAGCAGTTAATATGGGTCGATATTACGGGTCAGCATAGCCAAGCGTTTTTTAAGCAACATCCTGACTTTGGTATTGATCATCTCGATTTTGAAGAAGCACAGCGTGAACGTCATCCACCACAGTTTGAAGAATATGGCACCCATTCGTATTTGTTAACCCACGAGCTTAAAGACAGGGAAGAGTATCTTCTGCTTGAGCGTAGCCAGTTACTGCTACATGTGAATGACCACTTTTTAGTGACACAACACCTTAAATCGTCAATCAGTGTCAGCAAAGTTTTCCAACGGATCCGCGAGCAAGGTCACCTAGATAGCACGGACATGAGCCAAGTGTGTTTTGAACTAATGCGTCAAATTGTGATTGATTATCTGGCAGTGATGTTGGCGTTAGAAGAACGTTTAAGTGAAATAGAAGATGAGATTTTTGATGTTTCAACCGATGATTTACTAGCAGAGTTAATCGCTTATAGCAGTAAATTACAAAAAGCAAAACGTTCGTTTAGTTACCATGAAGAGATATTGCAACAATGGCTTCGCGATGACAGCCATCAGCATATTAAGATGGACTATGAACAACTGAGTTATTTATATAACCAGTTTGAACGGTTATCGAGTCGAGCCAGTCTTTATCAAGGTTTAGTGGACAGCTTAATCAATGGCTATATTTCAGTCAGTGCCCATAAAACCAATCGAGTGATGATGACGTTAACCATGGTCACGGCCATTTTTCTACCATTAACCTTAGTCGCGGGCATTTACGGAATGAACTTTGATAATATGCCTGAGTTAAAATGGCACTTTGGCTATTTTGCAGTATTGAGCCTAATGGCAGTGATTGTGTTATCAGGCTTGTGGATAGCTAAAATAAAGCGTTGGTATTAATCGAAGTGAGTGATTAAAGGAGGCTATTGAGGTGACAAAGTTTCAACATGGGTTAGATTTTGGCGATCCTCACGACGGCTTAACTCAAGATGATATTGTCGAGGCAAGGACTAAAAATCAAATCAGTCCACCTGTCACTTGGATTAAAGGCTTTTTGTCGCCTAAGCAGCAACAGTTATTGATAAATGAAGTTAATCACTATCCGTTAGAGCGGGTTTCTATACAAGTGTATGGTAAGCAACATCTGACTCCTCGAGCCCAGGCTTGGTTTGGCGACCCCGGTTGCGATTATCATTACTCCAAATTACACATCACTGCACTGGCTTGGCCAAAAGTATTAAGCCGATTACGTGCAAAATTGCTTAATGATCATCAAATCGACACTAATTCAGTATTAGTTAATCGCTATGCCGATGGCCACGACTGTATGGGATGGCACAGTGATGATGAACCTGAGATTGTCAGTGGTTCGGCGATTGCGTCGGTTACCTTGGGGGCCTGTCGAGACTTTGTTGTGCGCCATAAGCAAACTAAGACCAAAGTTAATTTTGCGCTCGCATCGGGCGACTTACTTATTATGCATCCCGGTATGCAGCAGCACTGGCAGCATGCTTTGCCTAAACGCCTTAAGGTTGTTGAGCCGCGTATTAACTTTACCTTTCGACAAATCATCCCCAATTATTATCGTTAATAGATATCGTTAATGGCCATAGCTAAAAGCGAAAGGCCTAGCGGCTAGGACGCTGCGCGGCTAGATGCTATAAAATCTTAGCAGCCAAGCTGATCCTATCCCAGAGATGACAGGCGATAACTATAGATGACAAGCGATAACGAGTGAAAAAGCTAAGCGCCTAGGACGCTGCGCGGTTAGATGCTATAAAATCTTAGCAGCGAAGCTGTCCCTAGAAGCGAAGCGCTCTATCCGCGTAGCGAACTAGCAGCGAAGCGACTCTAGAACCTCGCAGACCGAAGGTCGAGCTAGTTTGGGTATATAGCGAAAATAGATTATTACTGAACCGTTAACCACTGTGTTTACGTACCTATTAGGTATGGTTTCAAGATGTGGTAATAAATAGATGAACAATGCGGGTGGCAAAGGTTGCGTAGACTCAAACATAAAAACGACATCGCAATCAACAGTCCGGGCGCTTTATTGGTTAGGTGATGACCTGCGAATGGCAGACAATGCGATATTTTCTGATATTGCTCAGCATGCTCAGCAGTTGATGATAGTGTATTGCATCGACCCCAATTGGTTTCGAACAGCCCAATATCAAGCTCAGTATCTTGGTAAGCACAGGTTACGATTTTTGCTTGAGTCATTACGGGCATTAGACGAAGCGCTCAATCAATATGGTCAACAGCTGCATATTGTTTACGCTTCAGCGCAAAAATCCTTGGCTTATATTATCCAAGCCCATGATATTTCCCGGGTCTATCGTAGTGATCATTGTGGTGCAGATGAGCAGACCGCTTGGCAATCGATTCAGCAGCAATGCCCCGATATTCAATATTCGACCATGACCACTCAAACTCTGTTTCACTCACAGCAACTTCCTTTTGAGCTAGCCGAACTTGCGCCAACATTCAGTCAATTTCGCAAGCAAGTCGAGAACATCAATATTACCGCAGCAGCTGACGCAATATCTTGGTTGCCACCTATGGTCGCGCTTAAGCAGCAAGATAAACAGCTTCAGGCTTGGCTGTCTTACCCCGACTGGGTGCCACAAACTCAAATGATGAGCAATGTATTTTGCGGTGGCGAAGCACAAGGGCTATTACAATTAGAATGCTATTTTTCTTCAAACTTAGCGCATCACTACAAGGAGATGCGTAATGAGCTTGATGGTTGGGAATGCTCGACAAAGTTTTCACCTTGGTTAGCTAATGGTTGTTTATCTGCAAGGCAAGTGGTGTCTGCCTTGCAGCAATTTGAATCACAACATGGTGCGAGCCAATCAAGCCAGTGGATTTTGTATGAGCTACTTTGGCGTGAGTATTTTCATTGGTATGGCTTTAAATTCAATAAACAGCTATTTCGATTCTCTGGCATTAGTGGGCGTAAGCCGTTAACCAGTTTTTATGTGCAACGTATTCAAGCGTGGAAAACTGCCAGTACACCTTTCCCTTTAGTGAATGCGTTGATGAAGCAATTAAATGACACTGGTTATATGTCAAATCGCGGTAGGCAAATTGTGGCAAGTTGCTTTGTGAATGAACTACAATGTGATTGGCGTTATGGTGCCGCTTATTTTCAACAGCAGTTAATTGATTATGATGTTGCCGTGAATTGGGGCAATTGGCAGTATCTGGCGGGTGTTGGCGCCGATCCCCGCGGCGCTAGGCACTTTAATCTTGAAAAACAGCAGCAGACATATGACCCACACGGGCTATTTATCAATGCATGGCTAGGGCGTGAGGTGTTACAACAACAAGACGAGGTCAATGCTGCGTATTGCATGGATAGTGTCGATATAGCAGATTGGCCAAGAAGCTGATCGATAATGGTCATTAATATGCGTCGATATCGACTCGACAGAAGGTGTGCACAAACTTTAAGTTTTAGTCTGCTTGTTTGACCTTTATTCGGCAAAGCAGTACCCTTCGATTTCATCGATATGGATTAACAAGAGTATTACTATGTCTGTCCAACAAATCATTACTGATAAATTGAATCATGCCTTCGAGCCATTGCATCTTGAGGTGATTAACGAAAGTAATCGTCATCATGTTCCGCCTAATTCTGAAACCCATTTTAAAGTGGTTGTGGTTAGCGATAAATTTAGTGACCAGCGTTTGCTTGCCCGTCACCGTTTGATTAACCAAGCGCTTGCAGATGAGTTAGCTAACGGTGTGCATGCATTATCCATCAATGCTTATACTCAGCCAGAATGGCAAGCATTGGATAAAGTACCTAAAACCCCTAATTGTAAAGGCTAATTGTTATTAACTTACTGGTCTATTTATAAAAAAGCCTCACGGATTATGTGAGGCTTTTTTATTTTGTATTGTAACGTGGCGGTATTTGTCACTGGTTATGATTATGTTACAGTTATGAAATAGAAGAGTGCGATTGAAAAGGATATTTACATGAGCAAGGTGATTCAAACCTGCTGGTTAATGGGCCTAACCTTGTTGTTGGGCTGCCAACAAGAGATTCCTTCAAAGACAAATTCTCTTTCTCAAATAGATTCAACCCCTCTTCAAGTGATTGAATGGCGCTTAGCAACGTCATGGCCAAAAAACCTAGCCGGTTTGGGCATGGCACCAGAACGGTTTGCTCAACTAGTCAATAAGATGTCTAACGGCCGTTTAGTGATCAATGTTTACGGTGCGGGCGAGTTAATGCCAGCCTTATCCGTGTTCGATGCTGTTAGCAATGGCACGATTGAAATGGCGCATAGCGCGGCATATTACTGGAAAGAAAAAGCGCCCGCAGCCCAGTTTTTCTCATCGATCCCTTTTGGTTTAACGGCACAACAAATGAATGCATGGCTTCACTATGGCGGCGGGATGGAGCTGTGGGAGGAAGTTTATCAACCTTTTGGTATTTTACCGCTTGCAGGTGGAAACACCGGTATGCAAATGGGGGGCTGGTTTAATAAAATCATTGCAACACCTGAAGACTTTAAGGGTCTTAAGATGCGTTTACCGGGCATTGGTGGCGAAGTATTTAAGAAACTGGGGGGCATTCCGGTAACGGCGCTAGCGGGTAGAGAATTATACGGTGCGCTGCAGACTGGCGCGATTGATGCTGCCGAATGGGTTGGACCTTATAATGACTTGCCTCTTGGACTAGATCAGGTGGCCAAATATTACTATTACCCTGGTTGGCATGAACCGGGGTCAACGATGGAATTTCTGATCAATAAGCAGGCTTTTTCGACCTTGCCCGATGATTTACAAGCGATTGTGAAAGTAGCTGCCAGAGCGATAAATCAAGATATGCTAGATGATTATACTCAAGGCCATATCGCTGCGATGGACATTTTGCTTAATGAACACCATGTGCAGGTTAAACCCTTCCCTAATGCTGTGATCCGTGCGTTAAAACAAGCAAGAAATGAAGTTCTTGACCATGAAGCCGCTAAAGATGTGCTGTTTAATAAAGTTCTTGAGTCTTACATAGCCAATGAAAAATCAGTAAAACGCTATTTTAGTTATACTGAAGATGCGTTAAGTCGGTTTGAATTAGACGCGCAACAGCAAGAGTAAACTCAGACTGTGACAATGTTTGAATAGTGGTATTATCTTGGAATTAGGCAATATATTGTCGAATTATTTTATTTATTTAGGGAGAAATCAATGCCTTTACTAGACAGTTTTACCGTAGATCATACTCGTATGAATGCTCCAGCGGTTCGCGTTGCCAAGCACATGAGCACCCCTAGTGGCGATGCTATTACTGTATTTGATTTGCGTTTTTGTGCACCCAATAAAGATATCCTCAGTGAACGAGGTATCCATACCCTTGAGCATTTGTTTGCAGGCTTTATGCGCGAACATTTAAACGGTGATGGTATAGAGATTATTGATATTTCACCGATGGGATGCCGTACCGGTTTTTACATGAGCTTAATTGGTCAACCGACAGAAAGTAAAGTTGCAGATGCCTGGCTAGCGGCAATGATTGACGTAACCAATGTCATTGACCAGAAAGATATTCCTGAGTTAAATGAATATCAATGTGGTACTTACGAAATGCATTCGTTAACACAAGCGCAAGACATTGCTCGGATGATCATTGCCGCGGGCGTGAGCGTTAACCAAAATGATGACTTAAAACTGAGTGACGAAATTTTAGGCAATCTTTAATTTAATTGATTGAGTTCATACCCACGAGAAAAGCGGCTTTGGCCGCTTTTTTTTGCTAATAAAACACCCAATGTCGAGTAAACGTTAATAGCACGCTATTTTTATGTAATTGAAACCGTTATTGTAATAAGCGTAACTTAGTGATTTATTCGTCATTTTAAACGATCTTTTGCGTGAACAGACACATATACGGAGATTAATATGTCTAACCACCCATTTAGCCTGTCAGTGCTAGCAGCCGCAGTGCTTTATGTTTGTCATTCTACCAATGCCGTTGCAGAAACGGTAACAGAGTCTATTGATAACCTTAATAATCAACTCGATTTGCAGCAGTCATCGATAAGCCAATTTCATTATCGCCAAAGTGATATTGCGCTAGGGTTGACGGGCGCGACAGTGTTACCTACCGGATCACATCAGGATGTGACCATCACACATGCAGGTGCCATTGACGGTGTAGCCATTTTACAGGATGGTATTTTCTTTTCTCCTGCGCCGTATTCTGGACAACATTTAGTGTTGCAGCCCAATTTATTGCACCAGCAAAAAGTGTCTTTTTCGAGCATGACCAGTGTGACGGAGAGTTCGCAAGCGGCTTTTGGTAAGCTTGACTATCAGTCTATAAAAATTAGTCCCCAAAAATATGCAACTGATCTCAACCTCGAAGGCAGTGACAGTAATGCAATAAATGGTGGCGTAGTAGTGAGCGGTACTACAAAGCAAAATGGCATGTTACTGGCACTCGATTATCAATCGGCATCTGACGATGTG
Source organism: Shewanella sp. S1-49-MNA-CIBAN-0167 (assembly GCF_040310145.1). Classification (NCBI taxonomy): domain Bacteria; kingdom Pseudomonadati; phylum Pseudomonadota; class Gammaproteobacteria; order Alteromonadales; family Shewanellaceae; genus Shewanella; species Shewanella sp. S1-49-MNA-CIBAN-0167. The sequence continues at coordinate 17,193 of NZ_JBEOPO010000022.1, forward strand.
GGTTATCGTGCCCCGCAAGATGCAGATGCTACTCATAAAGATATTCTATTCAAAATTGCGGCCGATAGTTTAGCTGGTGCAAGCAATCAACAAACGACCGAGTTCAGTTATCAATATTCATCGCAAGATGATGATCGAGGAACATTGGGGTTAACAGCTGCTGATTTTTCGTTAGACCCGACTCAATTATACTCCGCAGCCAGCACCGACAATATTGAAGGCGAACGTCAACGCTACGTATTAGCCCATAAGGTCATATTGTCTGCTACTTCGACGATGGCGACAGACTTTTATTACCAAACCTATTCACAACAATCTCGAGAAATGCGTTTTGTTGATGGTCAGCAAATTGACAGCGCTTTGTTGTCTAGTATCGCCATGTTTGAAGCCGTTCCCACCGCGGATGGGATGAACTTAGGATCGTTAACACAAAATAACGATTTTGCAGGCTTTGGTATGCAAACCAAAGGTGTCAGCATGTATGGTCAGCATCAGGTGACTTATAGTGCGCGCTACCATACAGATAAAGCTGAAATGCGTTTAGGTCAACGTGAGTGGTCGTGGAACAATGATTTATCACTGACGCCGACAACAGATGATGAGTATGCGCTTACCTATACTGATGATGCTTCTGCTTTTTCATCAGCGGTAGACACTAAATTAAATTATGATCAGTGGTCTATCAATCTCGGTTTAGGTTATGAACATGTCAGCGTTTCTCGTGAGCTTGGTGATGTAAATACGAGCCTTAATGCGGCGGACTTTTCTGATGATGGCTGGTCGCCTTCTGTTGAAGTGGCTTATCAGAGTGGATCATGGTTAACCGCGCTGCAAGTCAAACAAGCTTGGACAGTCGCTTCAGCGGGGAATATTGAGCAAACTGCTCAAGAAGCACTGCAATATCAATTAGCATTAAGCTACCAGCAAGATGCTTTATCGATTGCAATGACGGGTTATATGCATGATTACGATAGCCAACACGTAAGCTGTATGCAGGGCATGATATGTGACTACGAACAAATATCATTACAAGAGAATATTAATGACGTTTCTGTTGTGGGCGCAGTCTTGAGCATAGCGTATGGGCTGACATTTGATCACTTTTCTATTCCATTGAACGTAAAGTACCAATATACCCAAGCTGAAACCGATAACGCCGATTGCAATGAGTTGATGGGATGCTTTGCTACTAATAGCCAATTACCATGGGTACCAGAACAACAACTGACGTTAAGCTCGGGTGTTATTTATGGCGACATGTCTATTATAGCGCAAGCCTTGTATCAATCTGAGTTAGGTTATCAAGCAACACTTACTAATGAGCGTACTATTGACAGTCAGTGGAAGGTTGATTTAGCCGCAACTTATCGTTTGACCGCACAACATGAATTATATGCTCGAGTTGAAAATCTGTTAGAGGAAGAATTAGTCGCAAATGTCACTGCAATGGGATTTCAAGGACAGTCGGAAATGACCACGTATTTTGGTTATAAAGGTCATTTCTAGAGAGTCGTTTCTAGACGCTGGCAAGCTTGAGTCATATTTGGTTACAGCTTATGTTGTTTTTATGTCAAAACACCAATACCACCCAAGTGACTACTCATTTGGGTGGTATTATTTTTGCTACAACTGTTTTTGTGAGTGAACAACTAAAATTATTTCTTTAAAATTAATGCTATAGTCTCTTTGTTAGAATCTAGCATACGGCATAACCCCCTCAGGTTCTTATCCGTTTAGTCTGATCTAAAATCCATTTATCAAAGTAATGTATTGTTATGAAAACACCTATAATTTTCGTGGCGATAGTCTCATATTTGCGGTAAAATGCGCGCGACCAGCGTGATTATGATCGCATTTTCGAGTTAAATCTGCGCTAGCTCAAATAGCAAGTATATGTTAATACTTTGTTTTTTTAGCGGAACGTGGCGCATTGTCTTTCCTTCAAACGTAGTGCTTGTGGATATGATTACAATTAAGAAAGGATTGGAACTGCCTATAGCAGGCGGTCCAGAGCAAGTTATCCATAATGGCCCAGCCATTAGACACGTAGCTACTTTGGGTGAAGAGTATATTGGCTTACGTCCTACGATGAAGATCAAAGTGGGCGACAAAGTACAAAAAGGCCAAGTTCTTTTTGAAGATAAAAAGAATCTAGGCGTTAAATATACGGCTTTAGCCAGTGGTACTATTTTAGAAATAAACCGAGGTGCAAGACGTGTACTTCAGTCAGTAGTTATTGCTGTGGAAGGTGACGATAGCGTTGCTTTTGCTCAATATGATGCTGATAAGTTAGACACGTTAGACGCACAAGTTGTTCGTGATAATCTGATTAACTCAGGTTTATGGACGGCTTTGCGTACACGCCCTTTCAGTAAAGTGCCCGCCGTAGATTCTACTGCAGCAGGTATTTTTGTGACTGCCATTGATACCCAACCTCTTGCTGCCGATCCTGTGGTAGTCATAGCTCAACATAAAGAAGATTTTGCTAACGGCCTTAATGTCCTAGCACGATTAACTGAAGGTAAAGTTTACCTATGTAAAGCACAAGGTGCCGATATTCCAGCAGCCAATGCTCACGTTCAAGAATTTGCGGGTAAACACCCAGCAGGTTTGGTGGGTACGCATATTCATCACGTTCTTCCCGCTTCTGCAGCACGAACTGTTTGGCATGTTGGCTATCAGGATGTGATTGCTTTTGGCCAACTGTTTACTCAAGGTGTGTTAAACACTGAGCGTGTGGTTGCGATTGGCGGTCCTAAAGCGAAAAACCCTCGTCTTGTTCGTAGCGTTTTAGGTGCTAGCATCACTGAACTGACTGCTGATGAAACGGTTGGTGATGGTGTTCGTGTGATTTCGGGGTCAGTGTTAAGCGGCCTTACTGCGGTAGGACCTCAAGCTTATTTGGGTCGATATCATCAACAGGTAAGTGTACTGGAAGAAGGTAATGAGAAAGAATTATTTGGTTGGGCTATGCCTGGTGCCGATAAGTTCTCTATCACTCGTGCATTCTTAGGTCACTTAAGCCCATCGCGTCTATTTAATATGACCACTAGCACTTGCGGTTCAGACCGTGCAATGGTGCCTATTGGTAACTATGAACGCGTGATGCCTCTAGACATCCTACCTACTATGCTACTTCGTGATTTACTCTCTGGTGATTTTGACGGCGCAGCCCGTTTAGGCGCATTAGAGTTAGATGAAGAAGACTTGGCATTGTGTACGTTCGTATGTCCAGGTAAGTATGACTACGGTTCATATTTGCGTGACTGTCTAGATACGATCGAGAGGGAAGGCTAATGAGTTTGAAAGATTTTATCGAACGTATTGAGCCGCAATTTGAAAAAGGCGGCAAGTACGAAAAGTGGTATGCCCTTTATGAAGCGGCTGCCACAGTATTTTATACTCCAGGTAAAGTGAATCACGGGGCAACCCATGTTCGCGATAATGTTGACTTAAAACGTATTATGATTACGGTTTGGGCATGTACATTCCCAGCAATGTTTTTTGGTATGTACAACGTAGGTTTACAAGCTCAAATCGCGATGGGCGCCGATTTCGGTTCCCCCGATATTTGGCAAGTAGGCTTATTTGAATTATTTGGAGCTCAACTTTCTGCAGACTCTGGCATTGCGTCCTTGATGTTCTATGGTGCGTGCTTCTTCCTACCTATCTATGCAGTGACTTTTATTGTCGGTGGTTTTTGGGAAGTGCTGTTTGCGTCAGTGCGTGGCCATGAAATTAACGAAGGTTTCTTCGTTACTTCGGTTCTCTTTGCACTGACCTTACCAGCAACTATCCCATTGTGGATGGTCGCACTAGGTATTACCTTTGGTGTGGTAGTTGCAAAAGAAATCTTCGGCGGCACAGGGCGTAACTTCTTAAACCCTGCATTAGCTGGCCGTGCTTTCTTATACTTTGCTTACCCTTTAAGCATGTCTGGTGATACTACATGGGTTGTCGCTGACGGTTACTCTGGTGCAACGGCGTTAAGTCAAGCGGCACAAGGTACTTTCGACTATGCCTCAACCACCAACTGGATTGATGCTTTCATGGGCTTTATCCCCGGTTCTGTAGGTGAAGGGTCTACCTTTGCTATTTTACTAGGTGGTCTAGTTATTATTTATGCCCGTATTGCATCTTGGCGTATTGTCGGTGGTGTCTTCTTAGGTATGGTGGCAATTTCTACTCTACTTAATATGATTGGTAGCGACACAAACCCGATGTTTGCAATGCCATGGTATTGGCACTTAGTGTTAGGTGGCTTTGCCTTTGGTATGATGTTTATGGCGACAGATCCTGTTTCAGCGTCGTTTACGAGTACGGCTAAGTGGGCATACGGTTTCCTTATTGGTGCAATGGTGGTGTTTATCCGTGTGGTTAACCCTGCATTCCCTGAAGGCATTATGTTAGCTATTCTGTTTGCTAACTTATTTGCGCCATTATTTGACCACTTTGTAGTACAGGCAAATATTAAGCGGAGGATTGCTCGTGGCTAGTAATAAAGATTCGTTCGGTAGAACGCTATTTGTTGTTGTCGGCTTATGTCTTATTTGTTCAGTGCTTGTTTCAACTGCGGCGGTGTTATTAAAACCTATTCAGCAAGAAAATAAGTTACTCGATAAGCAAAAGTATATTCTTGATGCGGCGAGCCTTATCAATACCAAAGAAGGTAACGTCACCAAAAAAGAAATTCTAAGCAAGTACGAGCAATATGTTGAAGCTCGGTTAGTTGACCTTAAAACCGGTGAATTTGTTGAGGGTGATGCTAACGTTTATGATCAACGTAAAGCCTCTCGTGATACTGCCCGGTCATCTATCCCTGAAAATGATGTTGCCTCAATCAAACGTGTTGCAGATAAAGCGGTTGTGTACCTTGTTCGTAATGACGAAGGTAAACTGACTAGCGTGATTTTACCTATCCACGGTTATGGTTTGTGGTCAACTATGTATGCATTTTTGGCATTAGACACAGACCTAAATACGGTGCAAGGACTCGTTTATTATGACCAAGGTGAAACCCCTGGTTTAGGTGGCGAAGTTGAAAATCCAAAATGGAAAGCATTGTGGAAAGGTAAAGAGTTATTTGATGCTCAAGGTAACTTGGCAATTAGTGTAACTAAAAACCCTGTAGTGGCGAGCTCTGTTCATGGTGTTGATGCACTTTCCGGTGCAACATTGACCAGTAACGGTGTTCAACACTCATTGGATTTTTGGTTAGGTAAAGAAGGTTTTGCTGACTTTATCGCTAAAGCACGCAACGGAGGGTTAAGCTAATGGCTGACGCTAAAGAACTTAAACAGATTCTGACCGGACCAATTATCAATAACAACCCAATTGCATTGCAAATTTTGGGTGTGTGTAGTGCACTTGCTGTGACCAGTAAATTAGAAACAGCATTGGTAATGACGATTGCATTAACAGCGGTAACAGCGTTTTCTAACCTGTTTATTTCGCTTATTCGTAATCATATTCCAAGCAGTGTGCGTATTATTGTACAGATGACCATTATCGCTTCATTAGTGATTGTAGTAGACGAACTACTGCAAGCTTATGCTTATGCCATTTCTAAACAGTTGTCAGTATTTGTTGGTTTGATTATTACTAACTGTATCGTAATGGGTCGTGCTGAAGCTTACGCAATGAAAACGCCTCCTATGATGAGCTTTATGGACGGGATCGGTAACGGTTTAGGTTATGGAGCTATTCTATTGTCTGTTGGTTTTGTGCGAGAACTATTTGGTAATGGTTCATTATTTGGCGTAGAAATCCTCAGCAAAATCTCTGATGGTGGTTGGTATCAGCCTAACGGTTTATTACTGTTGCCACCCAGTGCATTCTTCTTGATCGGTGGGTTGATCTGGTTGATCCGTACTTATAAGCCAGAGCAAGTTGAAGCAAAAGGGTAAACGCAATGGAACATTATATTAGTTTATTAATTCGTTCAATTTTCATTGAAAACATGGCGCTAGCGTTCTTCTTAGGTATGTGTACTTTCTTAGCGGTATCAAAGAAAGTGACTACTGCGATGGGACTTGGTGTTGCCGTTATTGTGGTACTGGCTATTTCGGTTCCAGCTAACCAAATTATTTATCAAAGTTTACTGGCTCCAGGCGCATTAGCTTGGGCTGGTTTGCCTGAAGCTGATTTGAGCTTCTTGAAGTTCATCACCTTTATCGGTGTGATTGCAGCATTGGTACAAATTTTGGAAATGGCGTTAGACAAATATTTCCCACCTTTGTACAACGCGTTAGGTATTTTCTTACCTTTAATTACCGTGAACTGTGCAATTTTTGGTGCAGTCTCTTTCATGGTAGAGCGTGATTATAACCTTGGCGAGAGCGTAGTATTTGGTATCGGCTCTGGTATTGGTTGGGCATTAGCAATTGTATTGTTAGCCGGTATTCGTGAAAAGATGAAATATTCTGACGTGCCAAATGGCTTACGTGGCCTAGGTATAACCTTCGTTTCAGCAGGCCTTATGGCTCTAGGTTTCATGTCATTCTCAGGTGTTTCTCTGTAAGAGTCACTGAGTCGACACATTAATTTGAACCTTTAAGGATAAGTGAATGGGTATTCTTGAATCTACTCCACTAGATGTCTATCTAGGTGTGAGTATGTTTACTGTGATTGTCTTAGTGTTGGTATTAGTGATTTTATTCGCTAAATCAAAACTGGTGGCAAGCGGTGATATCATGATTGGTATTAACGGCAACGCAGATAAAACAATTACAACAGGTGCTGGCGGCAAGTTACTTGGCGTTTTAGCCGACAACGGTATCTTCATTTCAAGTGCTTGTGGTGGCGGTGGCTCTTGTGGCCAGTGTCGTGTCAACATTATGTCTGGTGGTGGTGATATTCTACCCACTGAACTTGACCACATTAGTAAAGGCGAAGCCCGTCAGGGGTGTCGTTTATCTTGTCAGGTAAACGTGAAAACTGACATGGAAATTGAGCTTGATGAAGAAATATTCGGCATCAAAAAATGGGAATGTGACGTTGTCTCTAACGATAACAAAGCGACGTTCATTAAAGAACTTAAGCTGCAAATCCCTGATGGCGAAACCGTGCCTTTCCGTGCCGGTGGTTATATTCAGATTGAAGCGCCTGCTCATCATATTAAATATGCTGAGTTTGAAGTGCCTGATAAGTACCGTGGCGATTGGGAACACTTTGGTTTCTTTAAGTTAGAATCAAAAGTAGACGAAGAAACTATTCGTGCTTACTCTATGGCTAACTACCCAGAAGAGTTTGGCATAATTATGTTAAACGTGCGTATTGCTACGCCACCGCCACGTAATTTAACCTTGCCTTGTGGTAAAATGTCTTCGTATATTTGGAGCTTAAAAGCTGGCGATAAAGTGACTATTTCTGGTCCATTTGGTGAGTTCTTTGCTAAAGACTCCGATGCGGAAATGGTATTCATTGGTGGTGGTGCCGGTATGGCCCCAATGCGTTCACACATTTTCGATCAGTTAAAGCGTCTTAAATCTAAACGTAAGATTAGCTTCTGGTACGGTGCGCGTTCGCAACGTGAAATGTTCTACGTTGAAGATTTTGACGGCTTAGCGGCTGAAAATGAAAATTTCAAATGGCATGTAGCGTTATCGGATCCGCAAGCTGAAGATAACTGGACTGGTTATACAGGCTTCATTCATAACGTATTGTATGAAAACTACTTACGTGACCATGATGCGCCAGAAGATTGTGAGTTTTACATGTGTGGACCTCCAATGATGAACGCAGCGGTTATTGGTATGCTAAAAGATTTAGGTGTCGAAGACGAAAACATCTTATTAGATGATTTTGGTGGTTAATGCGTTAACTTATAACATTGACATGTAAGTCATTAAATTGCAGCAGTGCAGACAGGGTGGTCAAACACGAGTCTTGCACGCTGCAATTTTTTTTGTTCATTTAATACAAGTGTAAATTTGAGATGACTGTAAAATCAATCAAGCAAGTGTTACTGCCAATATTGTTACTGCCAATATTATTGACCAGTAGCTGCAGCTCACCAGATCCGATTATTTCATTATCTGGTAGTACCATGGGGACCACTTATCATATTAAAGTGGTCCCCAATGGCAGCTTGCCAGGACCACAATTATTACAAGCCGAAATTGATATGGCATTGGACGTGGTTAACAATCAAATGTCGACTTACCGACATGACTCAGAACTGTCTAAGTTTAATCAATTGCAAGTACAGCAAAGCGTTAAAGTATCGGCCGATACTATTAAAGTCATAAAAGAGGGCATGCGTCTTTATCAAGAGACTGATGGTGCGTTAGATATCACCTTAGGGCCAGTGATTAACCTGTGGGGGTTTGGCCCCGATAAGCGGCCTACAACGATCCCGACTCAAGCTCAAATTGACGCCGCTAAAGCTAAGATGGGGATCAAGGAACTGTCGATAAAAGGCTTAACATTAATTAAGCACAATGCAGACTTGTATGTTGATTTATCCTCAATAGCAAAAGGGTTTGGTGTCGATAAAATTGCATCAATATTAGACAAATATCACGTGTCTGGTTATTTAGTCGAAATTGGTGGTGAACTGAATGTTAAAGGCACTAAAGCCCATAATGTCGCCTGGCGAGTTGCAGTAGAACAGCCAACAAGCGAAGGACAAGCGGTGCAGCAAGTGATTGAGCCCGGGACTATGTCATTAGCAACATCGGGTGATTATCGTAACTTTTATCAAGACAATGGCGAACGCTTTTCACATCTAATTGATCCTCGTAACGGTTACCCGATAAAGCATCAACTTGCTTCTGCAACCGTGTTACACTCTAGTTGTATGACAGCGGATGGATATGCAACGGCCATGATGGTGTTAGGTACACAAGCTTCATTGACACTTGCTAGAGAGAAAAATTTAGCCGTAATGTTAATTGAGAAGCAAGAGCAGGGATATCAGGTCTATTACAGCGATGCGTTTAAATCGTATCTTGAGTAGGTTCCTTATTTTTAAACTAGTTGATTAAACGACTGATTGATTCAACTAGTAGTACCCTAATCTAAATGAGTTAATTGGAGTTTGTGATGAGCACATTTATTGCAGCGTTTGTAGTATTATTATTGTTCTTTTTATTTATGTCTGTGGGTTATATTGTAAAGAAGAAAGCCGTAGCAGGCAGTTGTGGTGGCTTAGGCGTTTTAGGTATTGAGAAGGCGTGTGACTGTGACGACCCATGTGATAGCCGCAAACGCCGTATGGAAAAAGAGCAAGCTCGAAATGAGTTGCTTAATCAAAATCGAATTATTTAACGACGTTTGTCATTTAAAGCCTAGGTTACCAAACTAATGCTTTGTAAAGAGCCTTCATTTTGAAGGCTTTTTTTATGTTTGTGTATTACTAGTGAGTTACAAATCTTAGTTATAATGATAATGGTTATCAATAGTAAGTGTGTGAAAAGAAAGGAAAATTTGCCTTTTCCCCTATAGTGTTTTATTCTATTTGTAATTGATCTAGATCACGTTATTTATCGAGGGCATTACTATGAAAGGTCATCCTAAAGTCATTAGCCAACTCAATCGAGTACTTACCTGTGAGCTGACTGCCATTAACCAATACTTTTTACATGCACGCATGTTTAAACATTGGGGATTGGAAAAGCTTAATGAGAAAGAATATAAAAAATCGATTGAAGACATGAAGCATGCTGATAAGCTGATTGAACGTGTATTGTTTCTTGAAGGTTTACCTAATCTGCAACAATTAGATAAATTGCGTATCGGTGAGCATGCTGAAGAAATGCTCAACTGCGATCTGGCGGCTATAACAGCACAAATTGCGCTTTTGCGTGAAGCCATTAAGGTATGCGAAACTCAGCAAGATTATGTTAGCCGCGATTTATTTGAAGATTTACTCGAAGATGAAGAAGAACATTTAGATTGGATTGAGTCGCAACAAGAGCTTATCAATCAAACGGGTATTCAAAATTATCTTCAATCACAAATTAACGACTAATAGGAAATTATCATGAAAGGCCATCCAGAAGTCATCGATGCACTAAATAGTTTATTAACCGGCGAGTTGTCTGCCATGGATCAATATTTCGTCCATGCTCATATGTACGAAGACTGGGGATTCAACGAACTGTATACCCGAATTTTGCACGAGTCAGACGACGAAAAGTTGCATGCTGCTAAATTAGTCCAACGGATTTTATTTCTTGAAGGCACTCCCGATGTTGCCAGTCGTGAAGCGTTGAACATTGGTAAAGATGTGCAAGAAATGTTTAAAAGTGATTTAGCCTATGAATATCATGTTGCTGATCATTTACGTAAGGTGATCGCGCTATGCGAAGACAAAAGTGATTATCAAACTCGCGAAATTTTAGAGGTGTTGTTGGATGACACTGAGTCTGATCACATGTACTGGTTAGAAAAGCAATTAGGTCTGATTGAGATGGTTGGTTTACAGAATTATTTACAGACCAAAATGTAACGTATCCATTGATACAGGTTACCATTTACTAAAGCCCAACTGAGTTTGGGCTTTTTTGTGTCAGTGAGACAATGATTGAATACTGTTTATATATACAGTATCATCATGGTAATTGAGTTAATGATGATGGTCATAGAATGCGTAAAATCATTCACATCGATATGGATTGCTACTTCGCTGCCGTTGAAATGCGAGATTTTCCTGAACTACGAGGCAAAGCTATTGCTGTCGGTGGCAGAAGTGATCGCCGAGGTGTAATAAGCACATGCAGTTATGAGGCCCGTCAATTTGGGGTGCGTAGCGCGATGTCCAGTTATCATGCACTGCAGTTGTGTCCGCTGTTAATTTTAGTGCCTGGACGCATGGAAGTGTATAAATCGGTTTCATTGCAAATTCGTGAGATTTTTCATCGATACACAGATCTCGTTGAGCCATTATCTTTAGATGAGGCTTACCTTGATGTCAGCGATTGCAACGTTCACCAAGGCAGTGCCACATTAATTGCTAAAGCCATTCGCAACGATATTTTTGAGGCCACAGGATTAACGGCTTCAGCGGGTATTGCACCGATTAAGTTTTTAGCCAAAATCGCTTCCGATTTAAATAAGCCCAATGGTCAATATGTGATCACCCCTAATCAAATTAGTGATTTTGTAAAAGACTTGCCACTGAGTAAAATTCCTGGCGTTGGCAAGGTTACTTCAAAAAAGTTAGCCGATATTGGCTTAACCACTTGTTATGACGTGCAACAATATCCTAAGGCTCAATTAATTAAGGCTTTCGGTAAATTTGGCCATGTGTTGGCTGAGCGTGCACAAGGGATCGACTCAAGGCAAATTAGTCCACACCGAGTGCGTAAGTCTGTTGGGGTTGAAACCACCTTAGCCAAGGATATTTTTACCTTAGAACAATGTCATCAAGTGTTACCACAGCTTATTCAAGAACTCAGTGCTCGGGTACATCGCAGTGCTAAAGACCGACAGATCCACAAACAGGTTGTTAAGCTTAAATTTAATGATTTTAAACAGACCACAATCGAGCATCGCAGTGATGAGATTTCGATTAACTTGTTTCATGACTTGCTGCAACAAGCTTTGCAGCGTAGCCAAGGGCGGGGTATTCGTTTGATTGGCGTGAGTGTTGGTTTAGCCGACGTGACGTTGGCAGCGACAGATAATGGTGCGGATAAAATCACCCAGCTCGATTTACAGTTTTAACACTGGAACAATACAAAAATTAAAAGGCGACATTATTGTCGCCTTTTAATTTGTTTATTGTGTTGATAACGTCATCACTAAAACGGATTAAGCATCTTTAGCTGGAATACGCTCTAGTACCGCAAGTAGCAATTGCCAGTACTGACCAACGGTGGTGATGTTGACCATTTCATCAGGGCTATGGGGATAGCGAATGGTTGGCCCAATTGAGACCATGTCCATAAGTGGATAAGGTTGTTTAAATAAGCCACATTCAAGACCAGCATGGATCACCATGATGGTTGGGTCTTTTTTATAAATGTCGTTATAAGTTTCACGCACAATCGCCATAATGGGTGAGCTTGTATCTGGCTTCCAACCGGGATAAGCACCACTTAGGTCAATGCTTGCACCCGACAAATTAGTCAGAGCGGTGAGCATTCCTGTGACTTCTTCACGACCAGAATCGATTAGCGAGCGAATAAGACACAAGACTTCAACGCTTTCATCTTCGGTACTGATCACGCCGATATTAAGCGAGGTTTCAGTCACACCTTGAACTTCATCACTCATGCGGATCACGCCGTTAGGGCTCGCATGCAATAAGTCGATTAAGGTATTTTGTGCCTCTTCATCCATCACTTTGGTGGGGGCGTCAATGGACTCTAGGCTGAGCACCATTGCTGGATCGACGAGCGCGAGCTCTTGTCTTACTAATGCTTGGAAAGCCTCCATCGCTTGATGTAATTTATCAACATTTTCAGCAGGAAGCATAAAGCTGATATGGGCTTCACGCGGAATGGCATTACGTAATGAGCCACCGCTAAAGCTGACAAGTTCTAATGCCAGTTCATCACTGTGTTTAAACAAAAAGCGGGCAAGTAGTTTGTTTGCATTGGCGCGACCAAGGTGAATGTTCACCCCTGAATGACCGCCTTTAAGTCCAGCTAATGTCAGCTGAAAACTGCTATTTGTGTGTTCAGGGGCTTGCCATGACATAGGTACGCTGATATGTGCATCAACTCCGCCTGCACAACCCATGTAAATTTCACCTTCTTGTTCAGAATCGGTGTTGATCAAGATGTCTGCATCAAGGTAACCTGCTTCTAAACCAAAAGCACCTGTCATACCGGCTTCTTCATCAATGGTGAGCAGTACTTCCAGTGGCCCATGCTTGATGTCTTTACTGCCTAATACCGCAAGCGCTGAAGACATACCAATGCCGTTATCTGATCCTAACGTTGTCCCTCTGGCTTTAACCCAATCACCATCAACATAGGCTTCAATTGGGTCCGTTTCAAAGTTATGTACTTTGTCAGTATTTTTTTGTGGCACCATATCAATGTGTGCTTGCAATACCACTATTTTACAGTTTTCCATTCCAGCAGTGGCAGGCTTACGGATGATTAAATTACCTACTTTGTCTTCAACAACCTCAAGGCCTTGGGCTTTTGCCCACTGTTGAATGTGTTGCGACAACGCATGTTCATGTTTTGATGGATGTGGAATAGCGCAAATTTGTTCGAACCATTGCCAAAGAGGCTGAGGATATAATTGAGTTAATGCAGTCACGAAACGCCCTCTAAGATGAATTTAGTCGATATACGACACAAAATATAATGTCATTTATTTTAACATATTCTGCGCGGTTACTTGATATTGCGACATCAATTTGCCAAGGTTTAGTCCACAAAACCTGTAAATAATTATGAACCCATCAATCTACCGGTATACCCATTGATTAAGGATTTTTTATGAACCAAGCAAACAAAGCTGTTACTGCATTTCAAGTGCCCATTATTGATGTCGCCAGTGATGAAGCCATTTTTGAAGGTGAAGGTTGGGATGCGGTAGTCGTCGTCGCGACAAGTTTGGCTGAGATTAAGCAAGATGAAATCAGTTTACTGGCGGCGCACGCCAGTCAAATCGATATGCGTGTCGGTAAAAGTGCAACACTATTATTTGCACCTGGCTTAGCCGGCGGTCGCTTGATTATCTCGCCCGTGACCGATAGCGTTAACGAGTACAGCGATGTCAGAATTTTTGCTAAAGCCGCCCGAGAAGGTATTGCCATTGCCAAAGCAGCGGGAGCCATTAAACCTTTGTTAGTGGTCCCCGCCGTGAGCGATAAACGTTTTGTCTATGCAGAACAAGTTGCAGCATTGGCGTGTGGGCAAGAGCTATGGCAACCCTTAGAGGCGCGAGAAGCAAAGTCATTACTACCAAGTTTAGAGGCTATCGGATTATTGAATACATCGGCACACAGTATGTTACTTAATGCTGCGGAGTCCGGGCGAGTGTTGGCACGCGATCTCTGCGGTACAGAGCCTGAGCGGATGTCCGCTATTGGGTTTGCACAATATTGTATTGATGCTTTTGCTGATAGCGGTTTAGCTGTGTCTGTGATTGATCAAGTGGAGCAGTTGAAGGCGCAATATCCCCTATTGAGTGCGGTTGGCAGAAGCTCATTTGGGGTTGAACGTCATCATCCTCGAGTGGTAAAGCTTGAATATGTTGGCGAAGGAACAATAACAAAAACGTTATTCTTTGCGGGCAAAGGGGTGATTTACGATACTGGCGGGGCTGACATTAAAGTGGCCGGTTCTATGGCAGGTATGAGTCGTGATAAAGGCGGTGCAGCTGCTGTCGCCGGATTAATGAAAGCATTGTCGATACTTAAACCTAAAGGTATCAAAGTGGTTGCAGAGCTTGGGTTGGTTAGAAATAGTATCGGCAGTGATGCGTTTGTCACCGATGAAATTATTACTAGCCATGCGGGTGTACGAGTTCGCATAGGTAATACTGATGCCGAAGGTCGTTTAGTGTTAGCTGACTTGTTATCACATTTGCGTATACAGGCACAAACAGCTGTGAATCCACAATTATTTTCGTTGGCAACATTAACCGGTCACGTCGTGCGCGCGTACGGTGGTTATCCAGCATTAGTTGAAAATAGCGCCGCTAAACAGCAAGGCGTCGCCGCATTATTAGCAGACGTGGGTGAATTATGGGGTGAGCCGTTCGAGGTCTCTCGCTTACGCACTGAGGATTTTGACAAGGTTGCCGATAAAAATGGCGTTGCCGATGTGGTGTCTTCTAATAATGGACCGTCTTCAATTACGGCTCGCGGACATCAATATCCTGCAGCATTCTTAATAAAAGCCTCTGGACTAATGCAAACAACACTGGCATTCACTCATATTGATATTGCTGGCAGTGCTGTTGAGGGCGATCCTCTCTATGGTAAGCCAACGGCAAGCCCTTTGGTTGCTTTATTACACTTGTCTAAGTTGTGGTAAATACCTTATTAAGTGCATGATATTATAGATTTTAATATAAATAAAACATGCTATTTACAATATAATTACATAATTATAATCCGGGTTTAATGTAATAAAGTCACTTTTAATGCGTTTTTTGTGAATTAAAGCCGATAATACTTGTAATTTAATTACAGTTCGGTATAATTCATCGGGTCGACAAGCATTGTGGTTGTCGGCTCTAGTTAATCCAGGATGGATATAGCCTCCAAGGATCTGAGTGACAAGTTGTCTCAATGGATTTGAGAAATGTACGTTCCAGGGAATCGAGCCAAGCTTTACTAGGTTTATGCAACTTTACATTATTCAGGAGAAGACCATGTCTTATACAGGTAACAGCAAATTTTATTGGCAAAACACTTGGTTTGCTGATGTAACCGTTTTACGTGGCGGTATATTCGCCATGAAACGTTAAGAATTGACCCTCTTTACGTCGTTTTAATATTCATCAACCTTTTGTTCGTCTTGTTTGACGTTTTTAGACAGGGTGGTAAATTAATTTATCGCCTCATCATGTTAAGTGATGCTAGTTTTCCTCTCCCCATATGGGATGCTTGTAACATGTCTGCCTACTCTATTGAGTAGGCTTTTTTTTGTCCCAATTTTGGTGTGATAATTTAGTTGTAGTGATTTGGGATCGTTTTAGTGTTAGCGGCATTGATTTAGGATGTTATTAGCTGAATTGTCGCAGTTTCGTGCGCTATATAAAAAACTGAAATCTTTCAGGAAAAAGGCTATTTATAGCTATCAAGGTCGTAAGTACTTATAATTCCCCCGCATTAAAGTAAGCCCTCTGTAAAGATGTCGACGTAGTGACAATGTTAAGCGGTATATGGCTTACCGCATCCTCATCTGTAGCTAATAACACTGTCAAAACTATTAACGCTATTAATTCAATTTTAACCTTTGCCCAAGGAACCGCGTTCCATGTTAGAAAAATTATTTAAACTTAAACAGAACAACACAAGTCTTAAGCAAGAGGCTGTGGCCGGACTTACTACCTTTTTAACAATGGCCTACATCATTTTTGTCAACCCTATGATGCTTGCTGATGCCGGGATGGACCATGGTGCGGTATTTGTTGCAACATGTTTAGCCGCAGCGATTGGTTGTTTAGTCATGGGGTTATTGGCAAATTATCCTATTGCATTAGCCCCCGGTATGGGACTGAATGCCTTTTTTACTTACACGGTTGTAGGGGAAATGGGTTATAGCTGGGAAACCGCACTTGGCGCTGTGTTTATGTCTGGGGTGTGCTTCTTGATTTTATCCTTAGTCAGAATTCGTGAATGGATTGTCAATAGTATTCCTATGTCGTTGCGTTTTGGTATTGCGGCCGGTATTGGGTTGTTTTTAGCGTTAATAGGCTTAAAAAATGCTGGGATTGTGATAGCAAGTCCGGCTACGTTAGTGACCATGGGGGATATTACTTCGTTTCCTGCTGTGATGGCTGCGTTAAGTTTTTTCTTGATTATTGCCATGGTTCATCGCGGTCTAAAGGCCGCGGTTATTTTCAGTATTCTGATCGTGACGATTTTAGGCATCTTTTTTGGTGATGTGCAGTATCAAGGGTTAATGGCTATGCCACCGTCTATCGCACCGACATTTATGAAAATGGACCTGTCGAGTGTATTAGAAGTGAGCATGCTATCTGTGGTGTTTGCCTTTTTGTTTGTCGATCTATTTGACACATCAGGCACCCTAATTGCTGTTGCACAACGCGGTGGATTACTTGATGAAAAAGGGCGTTTACCTCGTGTAAAACGTGCTTTAACCGCCGATAGCGTTGCCACCATTACCGGTGCAGCATTGGGTACATCAACCACCACGAGCTACATTGAAAGTATTGCTGGGGTGAGTGCCGGCGGTCGTACTGGTTTAACCGCAGTAGTCGTTGGATTGTTATTTATAGCGTCATTATTTTTCTCGCCCTTAGCCGCTATGGTGCCAGCTTATGCGACAACAGGGACATTGTTTTATGTTGCTATCTTAATGATGTCGGGGTTAGTGAATGTTGATTGGGACGATATAACTGAAGCGGCTCCTGTAGTAGTCACTTGCTTATTAATGCCGTTAACTTTTTCTATTGCCAATGCTATTGGTCTTGGGTTTATTTCTTATGCGGTGATCAAATTGCTGACAGGGCGTTTTAAAGATTTAAATTCAGGTATTCTAGTGGTGGCGGCATTGTTTATTGCCAAGTTTATTTATGGTTAACGGGCATCCCATGAATATGGGCAAACGGTAATAAATTGGCGAAGGCCAATAAAAAAAGGGCTAATAGCCCTTTTTTTGTTTTTCTAATAAGGCGTATTGACGCATCAATAGCCGGCCTATTGCAAGTCAATGCAATGCAGTTAGCGGGGCAAAGAACTGTTTGATAACCGTTTATTATCCCGAGCCGAGGTTAATCTAGATAAATAATCTACTATTAGCGGCTTTTACTATGAATTATCGAGTGAATTAGGTATAAAAATGGACTGAATGTTTTGGTAAATTGAGTAAAACAAATGGGTTATCGCCGCGTAGTAGTTAAGTTGGGTACCAGTGTGCTGACATCTGGCAGTAAGAAGCTTGATAGAGCACATATGGTTGAATTAGCCAGGCAAATGGCTTCGCTTATGCGTTCAGGCATTGAGGTGGTTTTGTGTACATCGGGTGCTATTGCTGCTGGGCGAGAGCATTTACATTATCCGGTGTTGCCCGATACTATGGCGAACAAACAGTTACTTGCTGCTGTGGGTCAAGGTCAGTTAATTTTGGCGTGGTCACAATTATTCAGTATTTATGGTTTACAAGTTGGCCAACTATTATTAACGCGTGCAGATTTACAAGATCGCGAACGTTACCTTAATGCCCGCGACACCTTAAATGCATTATTAGCGCATAATATTATCCCTATTATTAACGAAAATGATGCCGTCGCAACCAATGAGATTAAAGTCGGTGATAATGATAATTTGTCTGCGCGGGCCGCACTGCTCTGTGATGCTGACTTACTCATCTTACTCACTGATCAAAAAGGCTTATTTGATGCCGATCCTCGCACTCATCCTAATGCGCAATTGATTAAACAAGTCGTCAATATTGATGACAGTTTACGTTTACTGGCTGGCGGCTCTGTTTCCGGACTTGGCACCGGCGGGATGGCAACTAAACTAGAAGCGGCCGATGTGGCGCGCCGTGCAGGCATCGAAGTCGTGATAGCGTCTGGACATCACCCTGATGTGATTGCCAAAGTGGCTGCTAGGGAGTCGGTTGGCACTCATTTTAGTGCGATAGAAAACCCATTAGAGAGTCGTAAACAATGGATCCTTGCTGGCCCCGCATCACAAGGGAAATTAATTGTTGATGCCGGCGCCTCTGTCGCGGTGGTTGCTAATGGTCGCAGCTTATTATCAAAAGGTATTGTTGATATTGAAGGTCATTTTGAGCGTGGTGCGACCTTACTCATTGTTAATCAAACAGGCAAGATTTTGGCTAAAGGAATTAGTCGATATTGTGCCAATGATCTAACCAAAATTAGCGGTAAACACTCTGATGAGATAGAAAGTTTACTAGGCTATAACTACGGTGATGCAGTGGTTCATCGCAATGATATGGTCATACTTGATAATTAAGGATAAGCAGATGTCAGCCTCAGAAACAGAATATTTAACCCAATTAGGGCAACGCGCTAAGGCAGCAAGTTTTATCTTAGCGAGTTTAACCGCTAAACAAAAATCGGTATTATTAATGACAATTGCCGATCGCTTAGCACTGCGTAAAAATGATATTTTACAAGCGAATGCGCAAGATGTTGCCGCGGCGAAACAAAATGGTTTAACTGAAGCTATGATAGACAGATTGATGCTTGATGAGGGGCGCTTGGGCGCTATTATTACCGACATTGATAATGTTATCGCACTGGCTGATCCTATCGGCAAAGAAGCTGAAAGTCGGGTATTAGATAACGGCTTACGATTAACTCGTCGCAGTGTGCCAGTAGGTGTGGTGGGGGTTATTTATGAGGCTCGCCCAAATGTCACTGTGGATATAGCCGTGTTAGCATTAAAAACCGGTAATGCAGTGATTTTGCGTGGCGGTAAAGAAACCTTAACCACAAATAAAGTATTAAGTGACGTGATCCGTGATGCGCTTGTTAGCGAAGACTTGCCTAAAGATGCTGTACAGCTAATCGATTCACCAGAGCGTAGTCTTGTTAGCGGCTTACTTAGACTCGACAAATATGTGGATATGATTATTCCTCGCGGTGGCCATAATCTGCAGCGATTGTGTGCTGAGCAGTCGAGTATTCCGGTGATTTTAGGTGGCATTGGTATTTGTCATTTATTTGTCGATAAGCAAGCCGATTTAGTGCGCGCAATCGAGGTGATTGCCAACGCTAAGGTTCAGCGCCCTACTGTGTGTAATGCACTGGATACTTTGTTAGTACATCAACACGTTGCTGCCGAGTTTATTCCCAATATAGCATCACATTTGCACTCGTTGGGCGTTCGCTTCCATGCTTGTGCAAGCTCCTTACCTTATCTTGAGGGGTTAGGTTTTGAGGTGACACCGGCACATGATGAGTCATTCTCAACCGAGTGGTTATCGCTCACATTAGGGATCAAAATCGTCAATCATATTGACGAAGCTGTGGCGCATATTCGTCAATATTCTACTGGGCATTCTGAGGCCATTTTAACGGATAACATTCATACGGCGAGTGACTTTTTGAACCGAGTTGATTCAGCGGCTGTGTATGTTAATGCCAGTACTCGTTTTACTGATGGTTCACAGTTTGGCCTTGGCGCCGAAGTGGCCGTGAGTACGCAGAAGCTGCATGCCCGAGGTCCGATGGGGTTAGATGCACTGACCACGTATAAGTGGCTAGCTTGGGGGGATTATACCAGTAGACAATAACCGGTGTTGTTTGCGTTGCTTATGACAATAAAGGCCTAGCAGCTAGATTTTATATAAGCTAAAAGTAATAGGCCTAGAGGCTAGAGCGCTTCGCTGCTAGATTCTATAAAATCAACAGCCTATCCGCATAGCGGCCTAGGATCTTAGCAGCGAAGCTGTCCCTAGCAGGACGCAGTCCGCTCTAGAAGCGCAGCGCTCTATCCGCGTAGCGAACTAGCAGGACGTAGTCCGCTATAGCAGCGACACTAGAACCTAGTATCTAATTCAACCTCCAATTAATAATACCAATCAATAATACCGGTGTTAAAAGTACCCTAGCGCTAATATTGTCGGTTGAGGATTAAATTGCTAAAACGGCAGAATAATTAACAACGCCATTATTAAGGTTAATACTGCGACCAACCTCCGTTGTAACGAGCTAAAAAAACGAATGCACTTAAAAGGCGGTCGCCACTGTCGCCCATAATAATACCGCGCCTAAATCATATCAGTACCCGATTGGGCTGACCTCACGGTTGTTGCTTTCACTATTATGGTCACTTAAGCCGCCAATGGCATTGATAAATAATATCCCTTTACTTACTTAGCTTGGCGCTATAACGATATCTGCAATTGATGATAAATTTTAGATGATAAATTTTACTTATCCCCTTGTAATTCACTTTGTTGTCCCAATATAGGTATCAAGGCTGATATGAGTGGTCAATTATGAATCTCAAGTTAAGTAACAAAATGCTTGAAATACTTGCTGATCATCCCCATATCAACATCAAATAACATATTAGCGACGAATAACGTCAATTCCGGAGGACCCCATGGGCAAAATTATTGGTATCGATTTAGGCACAACAAACTCGTGTGTTGCAGTCCTTGATGGCGGCAAAGCACGCGTAATCGAAAACGCAGAGGGTGAGCGTACAACCCCATCAATCATCGCTTATACCGAAGATGAAATTATTGTTGGCCAACCTGCCAAGCGTCAAGCGGTAACCAACCCAACAAACACCTTTTTCGCCATTAAGCGTTTAATTGGACGTCGTTTTAAAGATGACGAAGTTCAACGTGATGTGAACATCATGCCATTCAAAATTATCGGAGCTGATAATGGTGATGCATGGGTTGAGTCACGTGGAAATAAAATGGCACCACCACAAGTTTCTGCTGAAATCTTGAAAAAGATGAAGAAAACAGCAGAAGACTTTTTAGGTGAAGAAGTAACCGAAGCGGTTATTACTGTTCCTGCTTACTTTAACGATTCACAACGTCAAGCAACGAAAGATGCCGGTCGTATCGCAGGTCTTGATGTTAAGCGTATCATCAACGAGCCTACTGCTGCTGCTCTTGCATACGGTATCGATAAGAAGCAAGGCGATAACGTTGTTGCAGTATACGACTTAGGTGGTGGTACATTCGATATCTCTATCATCGAAATCGACAGCAATGATGGCGATCAAACATTTGAAGTGTTAGCAACCAATGGTGACACTCACTTAGGTGGTGAAGACTTTGATAACCGTTTGATCAACTATTTAGCCGATGAGTTCAAAAAAGACCAAGGTTTAGATCTACGTCGCGATCCATTGGCTATGCAACGTTTGAAAGAAGCCGCTGAAAAAGCAAAAATCGAACTTTCAAGCACTAACCACACTGAAGTCAACTTACCTTACATCACAGCCGATGCAACAGGTCCTAAGCACTTAGTGGTTAAAATTACCCGTGCCAAGTTAGAGTCATTGGTTGAAGACTTAATTCAACGTACTCTAGAGCCGTTAAAAGTTGCCTTAGCTGATGCTGATTTATCAATTTCAGACATCAATGAAGTGATTCTTGTTGGTGGTCAGACTCGTATGCCTAAAGTACAAGAAGCGGTCACTAACTTCTTCGGCAAAGAGCCACGTAAAGACGTTAACCCAGATGAAGCGGTTGCCGTTGGCGCAGCCATTCAAGCTGGCGTACTTTCTGGTGAAGTGAAAGACGTACTTCTACTTGACGTTACACCACTATCTCTTGGTATTGAAACCATGGGCAGTGTGATGACTAAGCTTATCGAGAAGAACACCACTATCCCGACTAAAGCTCAGCAAGTATTCTCAACCGCTGACGACAACCAAAGTGCCGTGACTATCCATGTACTTCAAGGTGAGCGTAAGCAAGCAAGTGCGAACAAGTCATTAGGTCAATTCAACCTTGAAGGTATTGAGCCAGCACCACGTGGCCAACCACAAGTAGAAGTGATGTTCGACATCGATGCTGATGGTATCTTACATGTGTCTGCAACAGACAAGAAAACAGGTAAGAAACAAAACATCACCATTAAAGCCTCTTCAGGTTTGTCTGATGAAGAAGTTGAACAAATGGTACGTGACGCAGAAGCTCATGCTGATGAAGATGCGAAATTTGAAGAGTTAGTTCATGCACGTAACCAAGCCGATGGCTTAGCTCATTCAACTAAAAAACAAGTTGAAGAAGCCGGTGATGCGTTAGCTAGCGACGAAAAAGAAAAGATTGAAGCGGCAATCGCCACTTTAGAAACGGCCATTAAAGGCAAAGATAAAGAAGCCATTGATACCGCGACTCAAGGTCTGATCGAAGCGTCTGCTAAGCTAATGGAAATTGCTCAAGCTAAAGCTCAAGGTGATGCAGAAGGTCAAGCGCAAGATGCTGGCCAAGATAAGCCTGCTGATGATGTTGTTGATGCTGAGTTCGAAGAAGTTAAAGAAGACAAAAAGTAATTAGCAATTTCAGTTAGTTACTATTAAAGCGGGCGTTGGGGTTATCCTCAAACGCCCGTTTGTATAAATTAAGTTTATCAAATTACTCACACCTTCGAGAAACTGAACACTATGTCAAAGCGTGATTATTACGAAGTTCTAGGTGTTGGACGAGACACCAGTGAACGCGAAATTAAAAAAGCGTACAAACGCTTAGCGATGAAATTTCACCCTGACCGTAATCCGGGTGACAAAGCCGCAGAAGCCAGCTTTAAAGAAATTAAAGAAGCGTACGAAATTTTAACCGACAGCGACAAGAAAGCGGCTTATGATCAATTTGGTCATGCAGGTGTCGATCCTAATCGTGGTGGACACGGCGGTGGCCAAGGTGATTTTGGCGACATCTTCGGTGATGTTTTCGGCGATATTTTTGGTGGTGGCCGCCGAGGTGGTCAACGTCAAGCTGCACGAGGCAGTGATTTACGTTACAACCTTGAATTGTCTTTGGAAGAAGCCGTACGAGGATTGACCAAAGAGCTGCGAATTCCGACATTAGCCGCGTGTGATTTATGTGACGGTAGTGGTGCTAAAAAAGGTACCTCGGCAAGCACCTGTGGTACTTGTCATGGCCAAGGCCAAGTACAAATGCGCCAAGGCTTTTTTGCTGTTCAGCAAGCCTGTCCTACTTGTCATGGTCGCGGTAAAATCATTAAAGATCCTTGTGGCAAATGTCATGGTGAAGGCCGTGTTGAACAAAGTAAAACACTGTCAGTTAAAATTCCAGCCGGTGTTGATACGGGTGACCGCATTCGTTTGACCAGTGAAGGTGAAGCGGGCGAGTTTGGCGCTCCTCCTGGTGATTTATATGTTCAGGTCAGTGTGCGTGAACACGCTATCTTTACCCGTGATGCCAACAATCTATACTGTGAAGTGCCTATTTCATTTAGTAAAGCGGCATTAGGCGGCGAGATTGAAGTACCAACCTTAGATGGCAAAGTTAGCCTTAAGATCCCAACAGAAACTCAAACTGGGCGTATGTTCCGTTTACGCGGTAAAGGGGTCAAGTCAGTTCGCAGCCATGCAGTAGGCGACTTGTTGTGCAAAGTCGTAATGGAAACACCTGTTAATCTGAATGACACGCAAAAAGAGTTACTGCGGGAGTTTGAAGCGACATTAACCGGTGAATCAAAAAAACATAGCCCAAAAGCAGAAGGTTTTTTTGATGGGGTTAAAAGTTTTTTTCAAGACTTAAATAGCTAATAGCCCTATTTTATCTCGTACGACGATTAAGGTTGTTTACCTCAAGGGTAAGCAACCTTTTTATTTATAGTGAGTTATTTTACTTCTGCAACCGTCCTCAGTAGACTTCGTCCATTGTTCACTTAGTGATAATCCCATGCCTTTTTCAACCTTAGCGTTATCTCCTGCTTTACTGTCTGCATTACCGGCAAGGCTCCACGAGCCGACTCGTATTCAAACTCTGGCTATTCCAGCTATTTTGGCCGGAAAAGATGTACTAGCCTTGGCGCAGACTGGCAGTGGCAAAACCTATGCTTATGGTCTCCCTTTACTGCAGACTGTTAATGCCCAGGTTAATGCCGATATAACGGCAATACAGGCTTTAGTCATTGTGCCAACCAGAGAGCTGGCTTCACAGGTGCATGATACTCTTAACCCTATAGCAATGGCGCTTGATATCACAATGGATTTGCTTTGCGGAGGAGAATTACAATCGTTACAAGTTGATCGTTTACACAAGCCTGCAGACATTATAGTGGCTACACCGGGGCGGTTATTGGAATTGACCCAGCAGAAAATAGTGGATTTGAGCTCAGTAAAACGATTAGTGCTTGATGAAGCCGATCGTTTACTCGATATGGGATTTATAGCCGATATCACCAAGCTATTAGCGCTAATGCCAAACAGACAGACATTATTATTTTCAGCAACATTTCCAGAGCCATTAGTGCAATTAACCCAGCAAGTCTTGTCCAAAAACTGCCAAAGAATTGAAGCAAACGTCCTGAATAGCGCCGTGGATGAAATTGAGCAACAATTGTATTTAGTCAATAAAGGCAGCAAGGCACAAGCCTTGATTAATTTGATTAATCAACATCAATGGTCGCAAGTTTTAGTGTTTATTAATGCTAAAGATGATGCTGATTCATTAACCAAAAAGCTACTCAAAGCCGGAATTTCATCTGCCGCGCTTCACGGCGATAAAGATCAAACATTACGCCGACAGACATTGGCTGATTTTAAAGCCCAAAAAGTGAGTGTATTAGTGGCAACGGATTTACTCGCTCGTGGGATCGATATTGAAGCGTTACCTGTGGTGATAAACGCTAACTTACCCAATAGTGCTCCTGTATATGTCCATCGAATAGGCCGTACTGCCCGAGCTGGGTTGCAAGGTGTTGCAATATCTTTGGTGAGTCATAGTGAAATGGAAAGCTTAAATGCCATTCGTGCGTTGACACAAAAGGCATTACCTTTGCAAGCATTAGTGGGTTTTCCGGTGACAGATAAACCGAGCGACTCAAGCAGTAAACGTCCGCCTCGCGACAAACAAGCTAATCGACGCACAACCAACAAACGCAGTATTCGTGACTTTACACCCCATAAAAAGACCTAATTGATTTAATTGATACTCAGTAATCTAGTCTCGACTGCCACTCATAATGACATTGTCATTTGGCAATAACACGTTTGCCCAGTAAAATGAGTCATCGCTTATCCATAATCAATGACTATAATTATTTTACTGACCGCTATGGCAAGTGAATAGTATAAGGATTTACCAGATGAAACCGTTAGTACTCAGTATGTTGTTGACTTCTTTATTAGTTGGCTGTGTGAATAATCAATCGCCGACAGGTCGAGGGCAAACCTTGCTTTTTTCTGATACGCAGATGCAGCAGATGGGCGCTCAGTCGTTTGAGACCATGAAGAAAACTGAAAAAATAAGTCAAAACCAAGCGCAAACCTACTATGTAAACTGTGTTGCCAAGCGTATTACGGCAGTATTACCCGTTCAGTCGCAACAATGGGACGTAGTATTATTTGAATCAGATCAAGTGAATGCATTTGCATTGCCCGGCGGTCACATTGGCGTATATAGTGGATTATTAAACGTCGCGGTTAACCAAGATCAGCTTGCTACTGTAATGGGACATGAAGTGGCCCATGTATTAGCCCAACATAGTAACGAGCAAGTGTCTCGTGCCCAGCTAACAGGGCTGGGTATGCAGGCTGCGGATGCTGCTATTGGGGCATCGGGAGTTGCCAATAAAGATCTGTATATGGCCGGACTTGGGTTAGGGGCTAAAGTGGGGATTATTTTACCCTTTGGTCGCAGCCAAGAATCAGAAGCTGATATCGTCGGTCTTGAGTTAATGGCTAAAGCGGGCTTTAATCCTAACCAAAGTATTACCTTGTGGCAAAACATGGCCAAAGCGGGTGGTGCGCAAGGGCCAGAGCTGTTGTCGACGCATCCGTCACACAGTCATCGCATTGAAGACTTGCAAGCGGCACAAAATCAAGTGATGCCGCTTTATACACAGGCAAGGAAACAGTCTTTGACTGAGTGTAAAATGGCTCACGTTAAATAGCGTTTTTTGCCAACATTGACGCAGTTAATTGTGATAAACTCTGGTGCGAATTTTTTATGTTTATTGAGAGAAAATTATTATGTCAGATTTGTTCAGCACAATGGAACAGCATGCTAGCTACGGTGTAGGTCGTCAAATGGGCGAGCAACTAGCAGCAAACTCTTTTGAAGGTATTGATATCCCTGCCGTTCAGGCTGGTCTTGCTGATGCATTTGCCGGTAAAGAAAGCGCAGTATCAATGGAAGAGCTTCAAGTTGCATTTACTGAAATTAGTCGTCGTTTACAAGAAGAGCAAGAAGCTGCTGCAGAAGAAGCTGCTGCTGAAGGTGAGGCATTCTTAACAGAAAACGCAAATCGTGATGATATTACGGTAACTGAGTCTGGCCTTCAATACGAAGTGCTTGTACAAGGTGACGGCGAAAAACCAACTTACGATTCAACTGTACGTACTCACTACCATGGTACTTTTATCAGTGGTGATGTATTCGACAGCTCTGTTGCTCGTGACCAGCCTGCTGAGTTTCCAGTATCTGGCGTGATTGCCGGTTGGACTGAAGCATTACAGTTAATGCCTATTGGCACTAAGCTTAAATTATATGTCCCGCATCACTTAGCTTACGGTGAGCGCGGCGCGGGTGCATCAATCCCGCCTTACTCAGCTTTGGTATTCGAAATTGAGTTGTTAGAAATTATCTAGTTATTAAAAACGCCTAAGTTAACTTAGGCGTTTTTGTATATGCTGTTTTTGTGTTTACCTTTAGTTAAAACTGGGAGAAATAAATGACTGCAAAAGTGAGAATTGCTGTAGTTGGTGCCAGTGGCCGTATGGGCCGTACACTGATTGAATCTGCTAAACAGCAAGAAGTCATAGTACTTGGCGCTGCTATTGATCGTACCGGGTCAAGTCTAATTGGTGTTGATGCTGGTGAACTCGCTGGTGTCGGCGCAATGAATGTTGCTATTACCGATTCACTTGATAGTGTTGTTAATGACTTTGACGTACTGATCGATTTTACCTCACCAGAATCTTCAATTATTTATCTTGATTGGTGTGCGAAAAATCACAAAGCAATCGTGATCGGTACCACAGGCTTTAATCATGCTCAAAAAACGCTAATTGGTGCCTATTCAGAACAAGTACCCGTGGTGTTAGCGCCTAATATGTCTGTTGGTGTGAATGTGATGTGGAAATTGCTCGCACTGACGACAGAAGTCATGGGTGATTATACCGATATCGAAATAATCGAAGCCCATCATCGGCATAAAAAAGATGCCCCGTCAGGTACCGCGCTTAAAATGGGTGAAATTATAGCCCAAACATTGGGTCGTGATTTAGAGCAATGTGCGGTATTTGGACGTGAAGGTATTACCGGTGAACGCGAACGTAATACCATTGGTTTTGCAACGGTTCGTGCTGGTGACATTGTGGGTGAACACACCGCTATGTTCGCTGATATGGGCGAACGGTTGGAAATAACCCATAAAGCAACGAGCAGGATGACCTTTGCTAATGGGGCGATGAGGGCGGCTTTTTGGCTCTCAGATCAAAATGCAGGTCTGTATGACATGCAGCAAGTATTAGGATTGAACTAGATAATAAAAACACCACTCGTTGGTGTTTTTTTTTGAAAACAATCCGACAAAATATAGACGTAAAAGTTAATTTCTTATAGACTCGCTAGAATTTGTCAAAATTTCGTAATGTAACGAAAATTGATATCTTAATGCAAAATAAAAATAGTGCAAAATAAAAACACCTAATTTAAGTGGCTTGGCTCTTTTCTGGAGGTCGCGTTGACACAGTCTGCCTTACTCGTACTCGAAGATGGAACCGTATTCTCTGGCACCGCAATTGGTGCTACAGGTATATCTGTTGGTGAAGTGGTATTTAATACTTCAATGACAGGTTACCAAGAGATCCTTACGGATCCTTCATATTCACGCCAAATAGTAACATTAACCTATCCTCACATCGGTAACACAGGTACTAATGATGAAGACACAGAATCGGATTCGGTTCATGCATGTGGCTTAATTATTCGTGACTTACCGCTTATGGCGAGTAATTTCCGCAACCAACAATCATTAAGCGATTATTTAAAAGCGAATAATGTGGTTGGTATTGCTGATATTGATACTCGCAAACTCACTCGAATTTTGCGTGAAAAAGGCGCTCAAGCCGGTTGTATTATGGTCGGCGACCTAGATGAAGCGAAAGCTCTGGCAGCCGCGAAAGCGTTCCCAGGGCTAAAAGGCATGGATTTAGCCAAAGAAGTGACCACCGATAAAGCGTATACATGGCGCATGGGTAGCTGGAAATTAGTCGGTGGTTTACCGTCTGAAACACCAGAAGCGGAACTCAAATATAAAATTGTCGCGTACGATTACGGTGTAAAACGTAATATTTTGCGTATGTTGGTTGATCGTGGTTGTGATGTGACTGTAGTACCCGCGCAAACCTCTGCTGCCGATGTACTTGCGATGAACCCAGATGGGGTGTTCCTATCAAACGGACCTGGCGATCCTGAGCCATGCGACTACGCCATTACAGCGATTCAACAAATATTAACAACAGAGATCCCTGTATTTGGCATTTGTCTAGGTCACCAATTATTAGCGCTTGCCTCTGGTGCTAAAACCTTAAAAATGAAATTTGGTCACCATGGTGCAAACCATCCAGTGAGCAATCTTAAAAATGGCAGCGTGATGATCACCAGTCAAAACCACGGTTTTGCTGCCGATGAAACCACGTTACCGGCTAACATTAAGGTGACTCACAAGTCATTATTTGATGGTTCATTACAAGGTATTCATCTATCTGACAAGCCTGCATTTAGTTTTCAGGGTCACCCTGAAGCGAGTCCAGGCCCAACCGATGCCGCGCCACTGTTCGATCATTTTATCGAGCTCATTGAACAATACCGTCAGCACGCTAAGTAGTTATCTGGGAGAAGACGACGCAATGCCAAAACGTACAGATATAAAAAGTATTCTTATCCTAGGTGCCGGTCCAATTGTTATTGGTCAGGCGTGTGAGTTTGATTATTCAGGTGCGCAAGCCTGTAAAGCGCTTCGTGAAGAAGGCTATCGTGTCATTTTGGTCAACTCTAATCCTGCGACCATTATGACCGACCCTGAAATGGCCGATGCAACGTATATCGAACCAATACATTGGGAAGTGGTACGCAACATCATTGCCAAGGAGCGTCCTGATGCAATTCTACCGACTATGGGTGGACAAACTGCACTGAACTGCGCCCTTCAGCTTGAAGCAAAAGGAGTGCTAAAAGAGTTTAATGTTGAAATGATTGGTGCGACAGCGGATGCGATTGATAAAGCTGAAGACCGCAGTCGTTTCGACAAAGCGATGAAATCTATTGGGTTAGATTGTCCTCGTGCTGGAATTGCGCATAACATGGATGAAGCTTATGGCGTATTAGATATGGTGGGCTTTCCCTGTATCATTCGTCCGTCTTTCACCATGGGTGGTAGCGGCGGGGGGATTGCTTACAACAAAGAAGAGTTTGAAGAGATTTGTTCTCAAGGCTTAGACTTGTCGCCAACTAACGAATTATTGATTGATGAATCATTAATTGGTTGGAAAGAATATGAGATGGAAGTGGTTCGTGACCGCAACGATAACTGTATTATCGTCTGTGCTATCGAAAACTTTGACCCAATGGGTGTTCACACCGGTGACTCAATTACCGTTGCGCCAGCACAAACCCTTACCGACAAAGAATATCAATTAATGCGAAACGCTTCTTTAGCCGTATTGCGTGAAATTGGTGTTGAAACCGGTGGTTCAAACGTACAGTTTGGTATTTGTCCTGATACGGGCCGTATGGTCATTATTGAGATGAATCCACGCGTATCTCGTTCATCTGCATTAGCCTCTAAAGCGACTGGTTTTCCGATTGCTAAAATCGCCGCAAAACTGGCTGTCGGTTACACATTAGACGAGCTAAGTAACGACATTACTGGTGGTAAAACACCCGCATCGTTCGAGCCTGCTATCGACTACGTTGTCACCAAAATACCGCGTTTTAATTTTGAAAAGTTTGCTGGTGCAAATGACCGCTTAACGACGCAAATGAAGTCTGTGGGTGAAGTAATGGCTATTGGCCGTACTTTCCAAGAGTCATTGCAAAAAGCCTTACGCGGCCTTGAAGTGGGTCGTAACGGTTTTGATTCGGTTGTTGATTTACAATCACCCGAAGCTATGCAACGTATTCGTCATGAATTAAAAGAGCCGGGTTGTGATCGTATTTGGTACATCGCTGATGCATTCCGTGCAGGGTTAAGTCGTGACGATATTTTCACATTGACTAATATTGACCATTGGTTCTTGGTTCAAATCGAAGATTTGATTAACCAAGAAGCGAAAGTCGCTGAACTGGGTATGTCAGGTTTAGAGAAAAACTACTTACGCCAATTAAAGCGTAAAGGTTTCTCTGATGCGCGTTTAGCCGATGTGTTAGGTGTCAATGAAAGTGAAATTCGTAAACTACGTCATCGCCATGAAATTCACCCAGTTTATAAGCGTGTAGATACTTGTGCTGCTGAATTTTCAACTGATACAGCTTACATGTATTCAACCTATGAAGAAGAGTGTGAAGCTAACCCATCGAACCGTGAAAAAATCATGATTCTGGGTGGTGGACCGAATCGTATCGGACAAGGTATTGAGTTCGATTACTGTTGTGTCCATGCGGCATTAGCATTACGCGAAGACGGTTATGAAACCATCATGGTTAACTGTAACCCTGAAACGGTATCAACCGACTACGACACATCTGATCGCTTGTACTTTGAGCCTGTAACGTTAGAAGATGTGCTCGAAATCGTGCGTATCGAAAAGCCAAAAGGCGTAATCGTACAATACGGTGGTCAAACCCCGCTTAAACTCGCGCGAGAATTAGAAGCCGCAGGCGTACCGATTATCGGTACCAGTCCTGATGCGATTGACCGTGCAGAAGACCGTGAACGCTTCCAACAAGCGATTCAACGTTTAAACATGAAGCAGCCTGAAAATGCTACCGTGACGACGGTTGAAAGTGCGGTGATTGAAGCTGAAATTATCGGTTATCCACTGGTAGTTCGTCCATCTTATGTGTTGGGCGGCCGTGCGATGGAAATCGTCTACGACAAGCAAGATTTACTGCGCTACTTTAATGAAGCGGTTAAAGTCTCTAATGCATCACCAGTATTACTTGATCACTTCTTAGATGATGCCATTGAAGTGGATATAGATGCTGTATGTGACGGTGAAACTGTGGTGGTTGGCGCCATTATGGAGCACATTGAACAAGCAGGGGTTCACTCTGGTGACTCAGGTTGTTCATTACCACCTTATACCTTAAGTGCTGATGTTCAGGCGAGAATGCGTGACCAAGTCTCTAAATTGGCTTTTGAGTTAGGCGTAATCGGCTTAATGAACGTGCAGTTTGCGGTAAAAGATAACGAAATCTATATGATTGAAGTTAATCCACGTGCAGCCCGTACCGTCCCGTTTGTGTCTAAAGCGACAGGTGTTCCTTTAGCTAAAATTGCCGCGCGTGTCATGGTTGGCCAAAGCCTGATTTCACAAAACTTTACCAAAGAAGTGATCCCACCTTATTTCTCTGTCAAAGAAGTGGTATTGCCATTTAACAAGTTCCCAGGTGTTGATCCACTGTTAGGTCCTGAAATGCGATCAACTGGTGAAGTGATGGGCGTTGGCGATACTTTTGCTGAAGCGTATGCAAAAGCACAACTGGGTGCCACATCTGAAGTACCTAAGTCTGGTCGTGCGTTATTATCTGTGCGTAATAGTGATAAAAAACGTGTTGCTGATTTAGCCTCTAAGTTAATTGAGCTAGGTTATCAAATTGATGCCACTCATGGTACCGCCATTATCTTGGGTGAAGCTGGGATTAATCCTCGTTTAGTTAACAAGGTACATGAAGGTCGTCCACACATTCTTGATCGTATTAAGAATGGTGAATATACCTACATTGTTAACACCACAGAAGGTCGTCAAGCCATTGAAGACTCTCGCCAGATCCGCCGTGGAGCATTGCGCTATAAGGTAAATTACACTACGACATTAAATGCCGCTTTTGCGACGTGTTTAGCGCATGCTGCAGATGATCGTATCAAAGTGACCTCAGTGCAAGAGTTACACAAACGCATTAAAGGTTAACTTTATTGTGTGCTAATGATTAAGGTCGCCATTAGGCGACCT
This sequence comes from Shewanella sp. S1-49-MNA-CIBAN-0167, assembly GCF_040310145.1. Classification (NCBI taxonomy): domain Bacteria; kingdom Pseudomonadati; phylum Pseudomonadota; class Gammaproteobacteria; order Alteromonadales; family Shewanellaceae; genus Shewanella; species Shewanella sp. S1-49-MNA-CIBAN-0167. Next base: position 49,615 of record NZ_JBEOPO010000022.1, read on the forward strand.
TTTTTATGACATTTTGGTGAAGCATGACTAGCAAGTCGGTAAAAGCTTAGGTAAGCTGTCTGCCATCATCTAAAAGATGCATCCAAGAGACGCATGCTAACTAGAATGCGTACTTCCAACTGAATTTTGACTGTGTTGATTTTGTCAGCACGGGATGCTTTTGTTTTTAAAGGAGACAAAGACATTATGAGTAAGGTCCCAATGACTGTAATTGGCGCAGATCAACTACGTAAAGAACTGGTAATATTAAAGTTCGATCGCCGTCCAAAAATTACCGAAGCGATTGCTTCTGCGCGTGAATTAGGTGATTTAAAAGAAAATGCAGAATACCATGCTGCCCGTGAAGATCAGGGGATTTGTGAAGCGCGTATTCGTGACATTGAAGGTAAATTATCTAATGCTCAAATTATTGATGTCACCACATTAGACAATACCGGCCGGATCATTTTTGGTACTACAGTGACTATTTTGAACTTGGATACGGATGCCGAAGTGACCTATCGTATTGTGGGTGATGACGAGGCAGAAATTAAACAAAATTTAATTTCTGTTAATTCACCGATTGCACGTGGATTAATTGGTAAAAGTGAAGGCGATGAAGTATCGATTACCACACCCGGTGGCTTGACTGATTATGAGATCGTTGCGGTTAAATATATTTAAGCGATGTGAGTCAGCTAGGGTAAATATTTTCTAACAATATGTTTTAATTGTTAAATTAAAAAAGCCGGTTAAGTATTTATTTTATTTTATGCTAAATCCATTATCGATATAAATGATCACTAGCCTGACCTAGCACTAAATAGAATACTATTTAGTGCTTTTTTATATCTATTACAAACAGAGTGCATTCCATATAGACCAAAATAAATGTAAAAAAATTCATTTGCACATTAAAGGTGCAACAGATATTATCGCCTGGATTTACATTGCTGTTACATTTTATCGGGCAAAATACAACATTTTTTGAAACATTCCGTTGACAGATCCCGTTGAAACATTGCTTTGAAATTATGTTCTATCTTCTATCTTCTATTTAAATTATATTTCGACATTTTGATTTCAAATACTAGCAACTATGTCGTTTGATAAAATAAGGTCATTATGACGTTTCCATGGGCTCGTATACTACTCATGCTGGTAATTGTGGGGTTGTGTTCAATCTTTCTCATCAATAGCCACGTGTTGGTGTTAGCGTCGGTGCCATTTGCTACGTCTCCTGGATACTCTTACCCATATGATGTGGATACGGTGACAGATGATCGTATTTGTCAACAGCCAATAAGTTTAACCTCTCTTGATATAATGCTGTCTTCAGTTCAGTTAGTCGATGGTTCAATTGATAGTTCAATTGATAGTGATGTGCGTTGACATAAACCAACAGCCTTAAGTGACACGCTCACATCAGCTAACGATTTTCTGCATTGATTGAAAACGTCATTAGCTTTACTAATGAGCTTTACTGTAGATAGATGAGTTGGTTAAAACCGCTCATTACTGGCTATACATTTTTTATCCAGGCTTAACTCACCTCGATTTAGTGAGATCAAATATTATGAAATCCAAATCGAAAACGCATTAATTAAATCATTATTCTCAGTGGAAATACTGGTTATTAATTAGCATATTAATCATCTTGTTTATGAGTGCATTAGCGTCTTGGTATGGTGAAGAGTCGCGGTACACTCACAATTAACCCGGCCCAATCACTGACAGTAGAGCAATTCCATCATCTGCTATATTAAGCGGGGATCAACAGGTTACGCATCGAACAGCAACAAGATAATTTGTTTGTGGCAATAAATGGTGCCGATATTCTTATTAAAAATAAACGTTTTGATCTCAAAATGGTATTAGCCGTATTAAATAATGTATTAACGTATTATGCAGCAACGGGGGGGTCTTAAGTCGATCAATAATTGGTCGTCAAAGGTGGCTTGTGTTGTCTAATGGCTATGCCGTGTATTATGGAATATTCAAGTTTTCGCTTTGAGTGGCGTACAGCTTCTGGTGCGTTATTGGCTCTGGTATATGATGTGGTGTTTGTGTTGGTTTTTTGCGGTAAGCCAAATGGAATCAAATTTAACCGTACTGGCGGCTATTTTAGCTTACTCGTTTAATGACTCTATTATCGAAAATAAGATGGGTAAACAACTTATTACAAAGCCTTTGTGGGATGTGCCGGACATTAATAATGGCGCTATTAAGTCGACTTTTTTGAGCTCAATGGTGACATCAGAGACTACATTATAAACTGTATACGCATTATTGATTATGGATTATGGATTACGGATAATGGGTGGAGCACTATTGGAGGGAATTTAATCGCATTATTTATTGGGATCGTTACAGGTACTTGGTCATTTTTTTCAATTGATGCTACCTTGCCTGAATTTTTAGGATTAAAGGCACAACATTATTAAGTCGTTCCTTTACCCAACCATCCTTGATTAATGATAATTCATCTCTAATAAAAAAGCCGCTGAATTCAGCGGCTTTTTATAAAAGAATGCGAGATTATTTGGCTTTAGGCAAAGCAATCTTCATTTCGGCAGACTGACGGAAAATGACTAAGACATGACCGATAAGTTGCACTTTCGCAGACTGGGTTTCACGTACAATGGCGTCAACGATGGCATTTTTGAGCTCTCTGTCGGCAGAGGCTACTTTTACTTTAATCAATTCATGATGTGTAAGCGCGCTATCAATTTCAGCCAGAACACCTTCAGTTAGTCCATTGCCACCAAGCAGCACCACTGGTTTTAAACTGTGCGCCAGACCTTTTAAATGCTGTTTTTGTTTGGTTGTTAAGTTCATTTGTACCAACTTTTGCTGAGTTACTGTTGAAAAACGGGTATTCTACCCTTATATACACCTTATGTAACTCTGAATCGTTGCGGAATTTTAATGACAACAAAAAAACGTACGGCGAGCTCAAGTCGCTGGATGCAAGAACACTTTGATGATCACTATGTGAAATTAGCCCAGAAACGCGGTTTACGTTCACGAGCAGCATTTAAGTTAGAAGAGATCCAACAAAAAGATCACTTGATAAAACAGGGGATGACAGTTGTTGATTTAGGTGCAGCACCGGGTGGCTGGTCGCAAGTGGCCGTTAAACTTGCTGGCGACAAAGGTAAAGTCATTGCTTGTGATATTTTACCAATGGATCCGATTGTTGGTGTTGATTTCCTTCAAGGTGATTTTAGAGAAAACAAAGTACTCGAAGCATTGCTTGAGCGTGTAGGTCAAGATAAAGTGGATGTGGTACTATCAGATATGGCCCCGAACATGAGTGGTTCGGATGCTGTTGATCAACCTAAAGGTATGTATTTAGTTGAATTAGCGTTAGATATGTGTCATCAAGTGTTGACGCCCAACGGCTGTTTTGCTGTTAAAGTCTTTCAGGGGGAGGGCTTTGACGACTACATAAAAACAGTTAAACAGGCATTCAAAGTAGTAAAAACCCGTAAACCAGACTCCTCTAGAGCACGCTCTCGAGAAGTCTACTTAGTGGCGACTGGTTACAAGTTGTAGTAGTCTAACGTTAATAATCGCAGGACTGTTAAGAGGTCTAGTAAATTGAGTGACATGGCAAAAAATTTAATTCTCTGGGTTGTCATCGCTGTTGTACTGATGTCAGTGTTTCAGGGTTATTCCCCCTCTTCTTCGAATACGCAGAAGATGGATTATTCCGCCTTTTTGGACAATGTTCGAAATGGTCAAATTAACACGGTCGAAATAAAAAGCGACCAACGAACAATTGAAGGGACTAAACGTACCGGCGAAAAGTTCACCACTATTATGCCTATTGTTGACCAAGATTTAATTAATGATCTTGATCGCAAAGGTATCACCATGAAAGGCCAAGAGGCTGAAGAGTCAGGTTTTTTAACCCAAATCTTTATTTCATGGTTCCCGATGTTACTGTTGATTGGGGTTTGGATATTCTTCATGCGTCAAATGCAAGGCGGTGGTGGAAAAGGCGCAATGTCGTTTGGCAAAAGTAAAGCCAAACTGATGAGCGAAGACCAAATTAAAACCACCTTTGCTGATGTTGCTGGCTGTGATGAAGCAAAAGAAGAAGTAAAAGAACTGGTTGATTATTTACGTGACCCAACCAAGTTCCAAAAGCTAGGCGGTCGGATTCCTACTGGCGTGTTGATGGTAGGGCAACCAGGTACGGGTAAAACCTTGCTAGCTAAGGCGATTGCCGGTGAATCTAAGGTGCCATTCTTTACCATATCAGGTTCTGATTTTGTGGAAATGTTTGTTGGTGTTGGCGCATCCCGTGTGCGTGACATGTTCGAACAAGCTAAAAAATCTTCGCCTTGTATCATTTTTATCGATGAAATCGATGCTGTAGGTCGCCAACGTGGTGCTGGTGTTGGTGGTGGTCACGATGAGCGTGAGCAGACGTTAAACCAACTGCTGGTTGAGATGGATGGTTTCGAAGGTAATGAAGGTGTTATCGTTATCGCGGCAACTAACCGCCCTGATGTTCTTGATGCTGCATTGCTTCGCCCAGGTCGATTTGACCGTCAAGTGGTTGTCGGCTTGCCTGATGTGCGTGGTCGTGAACAAATCCTTAAAGTGCATATGCGTAAAGTGCCTTTGTCAGACGATGTTAAAGCAAGTGTTATTGCTCGTGGTACGCCAGGATTCTCTGGTGCAGACTTAGCCAACCTTGTTAACGAAGCTGCGTTGTTTGCTGCTCGTGGTAATCGTCGTGTTGTTGGTATGGAAGAGTTCGAGCGTGCTAAAGATAAAATCATGATGGGTGCTGAGCGCCGTTCTATGGTGATGTCTGAAGCGGACAAAGAGATGACTGCTTATCATGAAGCTGGACATGCGATTGTAGGCTGCTTAGTACCAGAGCATGATCCTGTGCATAAAGTGACTATTATTCCGCGTGGACGTGCATTAGGGGTAACTTTCTTCCTACCGGAAGCCGATGCTGTCAGCCAAAGCCGTCGCAAACTTGAATCACAGATTTCAGTTGCCTATGGTGGACGTTTAGCTGAAGAGATTATTTACGGCACTGAAAAAGTGTCTACTGGAGCGTCGCAAGATATCAAATACGCGACGTCGATTGCCCGTAACATGGTTACCCAATGGGGCTTCTCCGATAAACTGGGTCCTTTACTCTATGCAGAAGAAGAAAACGAAGTTTTCTTAGGCCGCAGTATGGGTAAATCTAAGGCTATGTCGGGTGAGACTGCGACACTAATTGATTCAGAAACTAAAGTGTTTATTGATAAAAACTATCAACGGGCACAAACGTTACTAAACGACAATTTGGATATTTTACATGCGATGAAAGATGCGCTGATGAAATATGAAACGATTGATTCGTTGCAAATTGATGATTTGATGAAGCGACGTGAAGTGCGTATGCCTGCTGAATGGCAAAAAGATGAATCATCTGACGATAAAGATAATGGCAATAGCACGCCTAAATCTGAAGTTGAAACACCTGTCGATGAGGTTAAAGCCGATACTAGTGACGCTAAAACCGACACGAGTGAAACGGATGAATCACCAGCTAAATAAATAATTTAGTGAATAAAGAAAACCCCGCAAGGGGTTTTCTTTTTTTTAACCTTATGTAGGACAATACCTGTGTTTCAATTAACTCATGCCAATAAAACCCTCGACTTATCAGCACCTGTAGTGATGGGCATTGTAAACGTGACCCCTGATTCTTTTTCTGATGGCGGCGAATATATCGGATTTGAACAAGCCTGTCGCCATGTCGACGATATGGTGGAACAAGGTGCATTAATTATTGACGTGGGTGGAGAGTCAACTCGACCTGGTGCTGCTGAAGTCACTCTTGAGCAAGAGATCGCTCGTGTTATTCCTATCATCGAATACACGGCTAAAACACACAATGTATGGATTTCAATCGATACTAGCAAACCTGAAGTGATGGAGCAGGCTGTGGATGCCGGTGCCAATATGATCAATGATGTGCGCGCATTACAAATGCCTGGTGCATTAGCCATGGCCGCTACGTTAGATGTGCCTATTTGCTTGATGCACATGCAAGGCGAGCCGCAAACCATGCAAGATGAACCTGAGTATCAGGATGTGATTGATGAGGTGGTTGCTTTTTTCGAATTGCGTATTGCTTACTGCGAAGCCGCCGGAATTGAGCGAGAACGCTTAATTCTCGATCCAGGTTTTGGCTTTGGCAAAACTTTAGCGCATAATTACCGCCTATTAGCGACATTACCAAGATTACATGAGTTTCACTTACCTTTATTGGTTGGTCTGTCGCGAAAAAGCATGATTGGTGACCTGTTAGCGCGCGATATCGATCAACGCCTTGCTGGTAGTCTTGCTGGGGCATTAATTGCTGCTCAACAAGGTGCGCATATTATACGAGTCCATGATGTTCCAGAAACTGCCGATGTACTTAAGGTGATGTCAGAAACAATGGCCAATATATAGCGACATCGGCATGATAACGTTATAAGTAACCACAGAATGGGATAATCAATGGTTATCAAACCGCTGTTTGTTCTGCTATCTGTGTTGCATTGACTGGCAATAGGCTAGCTATTGCAAGTCAATGTGTCTTGTGAGCAAAAAATGGCAAGTTTGATATTAAATTGGTGAATAGTCTTATTGAAACTTACTTACCCTATCTCTTAACGTGAGATAAGGTTAAGTAGAGTCAAATCACTTAAGTGGGGACCTGTGAAGCAAAGAAAGTTTTTTGGAACCGATGGTATTCGCGGCAGAGTAGGGGCGGGTAAAATGACCCCTGAGCTGGCATTGAAGCTCGGTTGGGCTGCAGGGCGGGTATTGTCTCGCAATGGCACCCAAAAAGTGATTATTGGTAAAGACACCCGCATTTCCGGCTACTTGTTTGAATCGGCTTTAGAGGCTGGATTGTCAGCTGCGGGACTCAACGTTTTGTTACTTGGTCCAATGCCTACCCCCGCGGTTGCTTATTTAACTCGCACATTTCGCGCGGAAGCTGGCGTGGTGATCAGTGCGTCACATAATCCATATTATGATAACGGTATCAAGTTTTTCTCAAACAATGGCAGTAAACTAGATGATGCCATTGAGCTAGAAATAGAGGCTGAACTTGAAAAGCCGTTAGTGTGTGTTGAATCTCATTTATTAGGCAAGGCTCGAAGAGTTGAAGATGCTGCAGGGCGTTATATTGAATATTGCAAAGGGAATTTTCCAGCGGATCAAACACTTGAAGGTTTGAAAATTGTTGTTGATTGTGCACATGGTGCAACCTACCACATAGCTCCTAATGTATTTCGTGAATTGGGTGCTGATGTGATTACTATTGGCGATAAGCCAAACGGCATAAACATCAATGACAAAGTCGGCGCAACCTCTATGGCTAAAATTTGTGAAACGGTATTAGCCGAAAAAGCGGATTTAGGTATCGCATTAGATGGTGATGGCGATCGCATTATGATGGTAAATAGCCGCGGTGACGTGATTGATGGTGATCAAATCTTATATATTTTAGCGGTAGATGCTCAAAAACGTGGTATTTTAAAAGGCGGTGTAGTGGGCACGTTAATGTCTAACCTAGGGTTAGATTTAGCATTACAAGCGCTTGATATTCCTTTTGTTCGCTCAAAGGTCGGTGACCGCTATGTCATGGAAATACTCAAAGAGAAACAGTGGCGTATCGGAGGTGAAAACTCTGGCCATATTCTTAATCTCGATCATGGCACCACCGGTGATGGCATTGTTGCAGGTATTCTAGTGTTAGCTGCAATGCGACGTCAAAAAGCATCACTTGAACAATTGACTGAATCAATAAAGATGTTGCCGCAGGTATTGGTAAATGTCCGTTTTGAAGGAAACTCAAACCCGCTGGATACTGATGCTGTGAGATCAGCGCAAGCTGATGTTGAGCAACAATTAGGTATTCGTGGGCGAGTATTATTGCGAAAGTCGGGAACAGAACCGTTAATCAGGGTTATGGTTGAGGGGGATGACCATCCGCAAGTGCTTGCACATGCAAACCGTATTGCTGACGCGGTAAAGGCAGCATGTTAATTATTTGAATATTCAATTTGTTGTTGCTCGCTCAAAAAGTAGCCGCTTCGACAGCTTATGTGAAATATTCCCCTTTTAGCTCTTGTAACTTGATAAGTGGTTCGCTATTATTCACGCCGCTTTCAGAGGAGACAGTGAATGGCACTCAGACGTCCTATGGTCGCTGGTAACTGGAAAATGAATGGTAATTCGGCCTTGGCCCAAGAGCTATTTAAGAAGTTTGCTACCAAGCTCCAAAATGATTCAGCTGAAGTGGTTTTATGCCCGCCTTCAATTTATCTTGAAAGTGTTCGGCAGCTGCTTGAAGCCAATAAGCAAACCTTAGACGGAGCGCTTGTTAGAATGGGCGCACAAAATCTTAGTCATCATGATTTTGGTGCTTACACCGGCGAAATATCCGGGCAGATGCTAAAAGATTCTGGATGTCGATATGTCATTATCGGCCATTCCGAACGTCGCCGTATGTACGGAGAGACGAGTAATATAGTGGCAGAGAAATTTGCCGCAGCACAAAAAAATGGTCTGACACCGATTTTATGTGTAGGTGAATCAGGACCGGCTCGTGAAGCAAGACGTACCTTTGAGGTGATTGCCGAAGAGCTTGATATAGTAATTGAAAAAAACGGTACCATGGCTTTTGATAACGCAATTATCGCCTACGAACCTTTATGGGCAGTAGGGACAGGTAAGAGCGCTACACCAGAGCAGGCACAAGAAGTACATGCGTTTATTCGCAGTCGCCTCTCTGAAGTGTCTCCTTTTATAGGAGAGAATATCAGGATTCTTTACGGTGGTAGTGTCACCCCAAGCAATGCGGCAGATATATTTGCCCAGCCTGATGTTGATGGTGGTCTGATTGGCGGTGCAAGTTTGAACTCAAGTGAGTTTTTAAGTTTATGTACCATAGCGATGAGCGCATAATTATATGTACGAAGTTCTTATAGTTGTATACTTGGTGGTAGCGTTAGGTCTTATCGGCTTAATTTTAATCCAACAAGGAAAGGGTGCCGATATGGGTGCATCTTTCGGAGCCGGTGCTTCAGGCACATTATTTGGCTCAAGTGGCTCAGGTAACTTCCTGACCCGCAGTACTGCAGTATTAGCCATTGGTTTCTTTGCATTGAGTTTAGTGATTGGTAATTTAAGTGCTAATCACACTCAAGAAAATGATCAGTGGCAAGATTTAGGTCCAGCAGCAGAGCAAATCATTGATGATGCGCCTGTGCAAACCGAACAGTCAGAAACGAAAATTCCTGACTAGTATACCAGGTGTCGCCGAGGTGGTGGAATTGGTAGACGCGCAGCCTTGAGGTGGCTGTGTCTTAACGGACGTGCGGGTTCAAGTCCCGCTCTCGGCACCAAATTTAAACTAACAAATCATGGATAGCGTTTGATTAGTTATTGCAAGATATAGAGTAAATCAATATACTTGCATGAGTTGACGCGGGGTGGAGCAGTTGGTAGCTCGTCGGGCTCATAACCCGAAGGTCGTCGGTTCAAATCCGGCCCCCGCAACCAGCTCCTTGTGATTTAACTTCTAGAGAAGATAAATTACAATTTACAGGTTTTATAATAAAATGACCTCGTGATTACGGGGTTTTTTGTTATATAGACTTTTAAATGTCCGTGTTTTATACGGATTGCAATGGGGGCTACTAGCCCTTTTTCTGTTTTTTTGGGGGTCATTTTTGGCAACAATAGAATCCAAGCTAGTTGAAATGTTAACAGTACCTGTTGAAGCGTTAGGCTTTAAACTATGGGGCATTGAGTATATTCAAGCTGGTCGTCATTCAATATTACGTGTTTTTATTGAGCACGAGAATGGCATCAATATTGAAGATTGTGCAGAAGCCAGTCGTCAAGTTAGCGCAGTTATGGATGTTGAAGACCCTATTTCTACAGAATATACATTAGAAGTCTCTTCACCTGGCGTAGATAGACCCTTATTTACCGCTGAGCAATATGTGGCCTATGTAGGTGAAGATGCAAAAGTACAATTGACTATGCCTGTTGCCGGTAGTCGTAATTTAAAAGGCGTCATCAATAGCGTTGATGGGCAAATGCTCACCATCACCGTTGATGGTAAAGACTTGATTGTTGCTTTGGATAATATCCGTAAAGGCAGCATTATCGCTAAGTTTTGATAGTTTCAGGTGAAGAACGAGGCAAGACCAAATGAATAAAGAGATCCTGCTAGTCGCAGAAGCGGTTTCCAATGAGAAAGGCCTTCCGCGCGAGAAAATTTTCGAAGCGCTAGAAATTGCACTGGCTACCGCAACAAAGAAAAAATACGAAGGCGATATTGAAGTTCGTGTAGCCATTGATCGTAAAACAGGCCATTACGACACCTTCCGTCGTTGGTTGGTTGTTGATGATCAAGGTCAAGTTCTGGAAAATCCATACAGCGAAATTACGTTTGAAGCCGCTCGTTATGAAGAACCAGAGATTCAAGTGGGTGAGTTTATCGAAGATCAAATTGACTCAGTTGCATTTGACCGCATCGCCACTCAAACCGCTAAACAAGTTATCGTGCAAAAAGTACGTGAAGCTGAACGTGCACAAATTGTTGAACAATTTATTGAGCGTGAAGGTGAAATTGTTACCGGCGTGGTGAAGAAAAGTACACGAGAAAGTGTGGTTGTCGATTTAGGTAACAATGCCGATGGTGTGTTATTTAAAGAAGATTTAATCAGCCGTGAATCTTTCCGTCCTGGTGACCGTGTACGTGCATTATTGTACTCAGTACGTCCAGAGGCTCGTGGCGCGCAGTTGTTTTTAACTCGCAGTAAGCCTGAAATGTTAATTGAGCTATTTCGGGTTGAAGTGCCAGAGATTTATGACGAGTTGATCGAAGTCATGGGTGCTGCTCGTGATCCAGGTGCTCGTGCTAAAATCGCGGTTAAATCAAATGACCGTCGCATTGACCCTATAGGTGCTTGTGTTGGTATGCGTGGTGCACGTGTGCAAGCCGTATCAAACGAATTAGGCGGCGAGCGAGTGGATATTGTGATGTGGGATGATAATCCGGCACAATATGTGATCAATGCCATGGCGCCAGCTGATGTAGCATCTATCATTGTGGATGAAGATAACCATTCGATGGATATCGCTGTAGAAGCTGACAGTTTGGCACAGGCTATTGGCCGTAATGGTCAAAACGTACGTTTAGCGACTCAACTTACTGGTTGGGAACTAAACGTAATGACCGTTGAAGACCTGAACAAAAAACACCAAGCCGAAAGTGCGAAAGTGATTGACTTGTTTGTGGATTATCTGGATGTAGATAAAGATTTTGCAGCCGTTTTGGCTGATGAGGGATTCACTTCGTTAGAAGAAGTTGCTTATGTTCCAGAATCTGAACTATTAGCAATAGAAGGTTTCGACGAAGGAATCGTTGAAGCATTACGTGAACGTGCAAAGGCGGCAATCTCGACAAGAGCATTAGCGTCTGAAGAAGCGTTAGATGGTGCAGAGCCAAGTGATGACTTACTAGCATTGGAAGGATTAGAAAGACATTTAGCTTACGTTCTTGCGAGCAAAGGTGTAGTGACTTTAGAAAACTTGGCCGAGCAAGGTATTGACGATTTAATTGATATTGAAGAATTAACAGAAGAAAAAGCAGGTGAGCTCATCATGGCTGCCCGCAATATCTGTTGGTTTGGCGAAGAAGCATAAGTCGATCAACAGGGGGATTTAATTGATGGCAGATACAAGCGTAGAAAAATTAGCAGTGGAAGTGGGAAAATCGGTCGATCGATTAATCGAGCAATTCTCACAAGCTGGTATAAGTAAAAAACAACTCGATACTGTTTCAGAAAACGAGAAGCAGAAGCTTCTTGATTATCTAAAAAAACAGCATGGTGCAGATTCAGTTCCGACTAAAATGACATTGCAGCGTAAAACATTGTCTACCTTAAGTGTTGCAAGCACTGGCGGTCAGTCAAAAGACGTGAAAGTAGAAGTGCGCAAGAAACGTACTTTTGTTAAACGTGAAGATGCAGAATTAGCAAAACAAGCTGAATTAGAAGCTCAAGCAAAAGCCAAAGCAGAAGCTGAAGCCCAAGCAAAAGCCGAAGCTGAAGCAAAAGTAGCGGCAGAAGCGAAAGCTAATGCAGAAGCGAAGAAAAAAGCGGAAGCAGAAGCCAAATTGAAATCAGAAAAAGTAAAATCTGAACCTAAAGTAACTAAAGTTGCTGACCCAGAAACTGCAGCAGCAAAAGTTGAAGCGGATCGTTTAAAAGCGACTCAAGACGCTGTGCTTACTCAAAAGCAAAAAGATGAAGCCGCGAAAGCTGCTGAAACAGCACGTCAACTTGCTGAAGTAAATTCAAAGCGTTGGGCTGAAGAAGAACGTCAACGTTTAGATGCTGAAAAGAACGGTGATCATCACATCACAACATCTCAAGTTGCTCGTGCAGCAGAAGACAGTTCAGATGCTGATGATGAAAAACGTGGTCGTCGTGCTCGCAATAAAAGCGCCAATAAAAAACGTGGCGGAAAAGATGCGCGTGGCGGACGCGAAAAACACATGCGTAATCGCAGTACTGCACCAGAATCTATGGCACACGGTTTTAATAAACCCGCTGCAGCTGTAAGTCGTGACGTGCGTATTGGTGAAACCGTAACCGTATCCGAATTAGCTCACTTAATGGCAATTAAAGCCACAGTGATCATCAAGCAAATGATGAAAATGGGTACAATGGTAACGATTAACCAAGTACTTGACCAAGAAACTGCCCAAATGATTGCAGAAGAATTAGGTCATAAAGTGGTTCTTATTCGTGAAAATGAACTTGAACATCAAGTTATGCAAGATCGCGATGACAATATCCAGCTAGAATCACGTGCGCCAGTTGTTACTATCATGGGTCACGTTGACCACGGTAAAACGTCGTTACTGGATTATATCCGTCGTGCGAAAGTGGCGGCTGGCGAAGCCGGTGGTATTACCCAGCATATTGGTGCATACCACGTTCAAACTGAAAACGGCATGATCACCTTCCTTGATACTCCTGGTCACGCGGCGTTTACGTCAATGCGTGCTCGTGGTGCTAAGGCGACCGATATTGTTATTTTGGTTGTTGCTGCCGATGATGGCGTAATGCCACAAACGATTGAAGCGATTCAACATGCTAAAGCGGGTAATGTACCGTTAATCGTTGCTGTTAACAAAATGGATAAGCCAGATGCTGATCCTGATCGTGTTAAGAGTGAATTGTCTCAACATGGCATCATGTCAGACGATTGGGGCGGAGATAACATGTTCGTTCATGTATCAGCTAAAACTGGTATGGGCGTTGACGAATTGTTAGAAGGTATTTTACTTCAATCTGAAGTATTAGAACTTAAATCGGTCCGTGATGGAATGGCGGCGGGTGTGGTTATCGAATCGCAACTTGATAAAGGTCGTGGCCCAGTGGCAACTATCTTGGTTCAAGAAGGTACGTTGCGCCAAGGTGATATCGTTTTATGTGGTTTAGAGTACGGTAAAATCCGTGCGATGAAAGACGAAAACGGTCATGCTATCACTGAAGCGGGTCCATCTATTCCAGTAGAGATCTTAGGTCTTTCTGGTGTGCCGTCAGCGGGTGATGAAGCGACAGTAGTACGTGATGAACGTAAAGCTCGCGAAGTTTCGTTGTATCGTCAAGGTAAATTCCGTGACATTAAGTTAGCGCGTCAGCAGAAGTCTAAGCTAGAAAACATGTTTGCCAACATGGAAGAAGGCGAAGTACAAGAACTGAATATCGTACTTAAAGCGGATGTTCAAGGTTCTCTTGAAGCTATTTGTGAATCTTTAGCTAAACTGTCTACTGATGAAGTTAAAGTGAACATTATTGCTCGAGGTGTCGGTGCATTAACTGAAACCGACGCAACATTAGCAGCCGCTTCAAATGCGATTCTTGTTGGTTTCAACGTACGTGCAGATGCACAGGCTCGTAAGACCATTGAATCAGAAAGTGTTGATTTACGTTATTACAGCATCATCTACAACTTAATTGATGAAGTTCGAGCTGCAATGACAGGTATGTTAATACCTGAGTTCAGACAAGAAATTATCGGCCTTGCTCAAGTTCGTGAAGTCTTTAAGTCTCCTAAAATTGGCGCTATCGCTGGTTGTATGGTTACTGAAGGTATCGTTAAACGTAGCGCACCAATTCGTGTATTACGTGAAAACGTGGTTATCTTCGAAGGTGAACTTGAATCATTACGCCGCTTTAAAGACGATACTCCAGACGTCCGTAATGGCATGGAATGTGGTATCGGTGTCAAGAACTACAACGACGTCCGAGTGGGCGATCAAATTGAAGTTTTTGAAACAGTCGAAATTGCTCGCACCTTATAAGAACCAATGGAAGGGCGGCTTTAGCCGCCCTTTTTGATTGTAGACCTAACGATATGGCATATCATCATGGCAAAAGAATTTAGTCGTACACGCCGTATTGCACAACAACTCCAGCAAGAACTTGCAATGGTGTTGCAACGCGATATGAAAGATCCTCGCATTGGTTTTGTCACAGTAAACGACGTCGACGTCTCTCGTGATTTGAGTTATGCAAAAGTGTTTGTGACCTTCTATGAAGAAGACACTGAACTTGTCCAACAAAAAATTGATGCACTTACTGCTGCTGCACCTTATGTCCGTACTTTAGTTGCTGGGCGCATGAAATTACGCGTCATGCCTGAATTACGTTTTATCTATGATAGCTCACTGGTTGAAGGCATGCGTATGTCTAACCTAGTGACGCAAGTGATCAACAAAGATAAAGCCAAGCAGCAACAGTCTACTCCAGAAGCCTACGATGGCAGCGAGTCTGTTGACGGTGACACGCAGCAACATTCTATTCCAGAAGCCTACGATAGCAGCGAGTCGGTTGACGGTGAAACGCAGCAACAGTCTACTCCAGAAGCCTCTGAGAACAGCGAGTCTGTTGACGGTGACAAGGAGCAAGATTAATGGCTCGTCGCCCTAAAGGTCGCTTCATCGACGGAATCGTATTACTCGATAAAGATACTGGCATGAGTTCTAACTTTGCCCTGCAAAGAGTTAAGCGTCTTTTTAATGCCAATAAAGCGGGTCATACAGGTGCTTTAGACCCGTTAGCAACGGGTATGTTGCCTATTTGTCTTGGAGAAGCGACGAAGTTCTCTCAGCATTTATTAGAAGCGGATAAACGCTATCTCGTGACGGCTAAATTGGGTGAACGTACTGATACTAGTGACTCAGATGGGGAAGTCGTACAAACGCGCCCTATTAACATTACCCAAGAATTACTTGATGAGAAGCTTGCGTTTTTCCGAGGAACGACTCAACAAATACCGTCAATGTATTCGGCATTAAAATACCAAGGTCAACCTTTGTATAAATATGCCCGTGAGGGAATTGAAATCCCACGTGAGTCGCGGCCTATCACCGTATTTGAGTTAAACTTTATTAAGCTTGAAAGTGATGAATTAACGCTAGATATTCATTGTTCTAAAGGGACTTACATACGGACCATTATTGATGATCTAGGTGAAATGCTTGGATGTGGAGCACATGTTATTATGTTGCGTCGTACTCAAGTTGCCGAATACCCGTATGAAAAAATGGTTACCTTAGCACAATTAGAAGCGTTACTTGAGCAAGCTCATAGGCAAGATGTAGCGCCTAAGACCTTGATGGATCCGTTATTACTGCCAATGGATACCGCAGTGGCTAATTTCGCTGAAATTAATTTGCCACAAGCGATGCTGTATTACGTTATGCAAGGACAAGCGATTCAAGCTGCGGGTCTTAAACCTAATGAATTGGTTCGTATCACTATTGGCGATGAACGTCGGTTTGTTGGTATTGGTACCATGAATGATGATGGTTTATTAGCACCAAAACGCTTGATTGTGATACACGACAATGATCCAACAGAGTAGTCAGTTGGCTTTAAAGTCTGCTTTACAAATAAATAATTGAATTTATATTGCGGTTAACCATCAATCTGGTTAAAATACTGCGCTCGCTCTGGCTGAGTTAGTGATCGGCTAGAGATACATTTACTTTTTTTGGAGATACACATGTCACTAAGTGCTGAAGCAAAAGCAAAAATTTTAGCTGATTTTGGTCGCGGCGAAAACGATTCAGGTTCAACTGAAGTTCAAGTAGCTTTGTTAACTGCTCAAATTAACCACCTTCAAGGTCACTTTAAAGAGCACATCCATGATCACCACTCTCGTCGTGGTTTATTACGCATGGTTAATGCACGCCGTAAGCTTTCTGCTTACTTAAAGCGTACTGACGTAGCTCGTTACACTGCTATGATCAAGAAGTTAGGTTTACGTCGTTAATTCGATGTCCTGTTTACGTTTGTAAGTAGATTAAACCGTAAAAAAGGAGGCTTTGGCCTCCTTTTTTATTAGTTAAAAAAGCTTATCGCTTTGTTAAACCCCTCTAATAATCATTTTTCAGTCGTTTTTGCACTCATCGATACTTTGGTTTTTCTAATCTGTATTAATACAGTTCCCATAGATAGGGCCCAACACTTGCTCAGTAATCACTAAGGTTTGGATGTACAAATTGTGGTTGTTTCCTATAGATGTATTTCGTAAAGCATTACCAGCGTAGAACCCGATTTTACAGGGTATTGACTCGGTTTAATGCTGCCTTGTATTAGATTGCAAAGTGTCAGGCACTGTACGTTAACCTCTAGAACAGGATAATAAAAGGTAACCAAACTGTGCTTTGTGCCGCTATATAGGTTACATTGAATGGCAATAGACCCGCGATTAACCCAGCTATTACCACGTGAAGTCGCTTTGTTCGCAACACAAATGACCAGTTTGATATGAGACAGGTGAAATATTCAGACTTTAACCTATGTAACACATTTATTTATCCCTCCCGCTAATAACTCTGTGATTAACCTAAATTGATTAACCTAAGTTGGAGGTAAGTTAAGCTATTATCAATAATAAATGACATTAATGGATATTAGGCCAGTGTATAGTGACTCACATTTTGCCTTCAAATACTTATCTTATTAGTGTCGTGGTGATCCTCCAGACTAGGTTACCCTAATCGCAACGGCTGTTAATCTCGATGTTTTATTACAATATAATTATATAAAAACAGCTTGCCCAAGCTGATGAGAGAGCAAATACAAAAATGAGTTTGTAGAGTATGGATATGAAAATAGCTATAGTTGGGACGTATTCAGTGTAACTGCAGTGATTTAAATTGAGGTCAATCTCGAAGCTGTCTTAAGGCCAATCATTGTTAACTGTATCGTGACAATTAACAGTGATTACATCAGATTACTGTGGCTGATAAATTGCGTTTAAACATGCAATATTTTTGCGGTATTGCAGGCAATATATTTTTCTTCAAACTCAGCTAATGGCAGCGGCTGGCTGAAGTAAAAACCTTGGCCAATTTCACATTGATTGTCTTTGAGCCATTCAAGTTGTTGGATATTTTCAATACCTTCAGCAACAATGGTCAAATCAAGTTGACGGCCAAGCATTAAAATAGTCGACGCAATTGCGCTATCTTGTGGAAGATCACTCACAAATGCACGATCAATTTTCATTGTGGTAATCGGTAAGTGGCGCAAATATGACAATGAAGAATATCCGGTACCAAAGTCATCGACCGCAATGCCAAAGCCAGCTGATTTCAGCTGTGCTAACTTGGTAATAGCTTGCTCAACATCATTCATGAGTGACGTTTCTGTAATTTCTATTTCAAGCAATTCTGGACGTATTTGATAACGTATTGCCAATTGCTTAATATCAGGCACTAAACTAGCATCTGCAAATTGTTGTGATGCCACATTCACTGCAATGGGGATTTCATAATTGAATTTACGTTGCCAATCTCTAATGACTTTACAGCTTTGCTCTATGACCCATCGTCCGATAGGGATGATAATACCGGTTTCTTCCGCAACAGGGATAAACGACATCGGGCTGATTAAACGACCGTCTTTTTGCCAGCGAATAAGGGCTTCACATCCCACTACTTTATTGGTTTTTAGATCAAATTTAGGCTGAAAATACAATAAGAATTCGTTGTTTTTTAATGCATCGTGTAACGACGCTTCTGTGCGCAATCTCACCGCAGCGCGATCGGTCATTTGTTGCTTAAAGAAGGACCACTGATTCGATCCAGCCGCTTTAGCGCTGTACATTGCTATATCGGCATGACGAATTAAATCCTCTGCAGTGGTACCATCTTCAGGATATATCGATATGCCGATAGAAGCCGCTGGATGAATTGCATGTTCATTAAGTTGAATTGGAGTATTTAATTGAATAAGTAACTTATCAACAAAATCAGCTGCTTGTGAAGGGGTTTGGATTTCATCTGCTAAAATCACAAATTCATCACCGCCTAAACGAGCCACGCTGCCTCTATCACCAACCACTCTTTCTAGAATACGTGCAATACGGGCGAGGAATTGATCACCGATTGCATGGCCTAATGAATCATTTACATTTTTAAATCGATCTAAGTCAATAAAGAGTAACGCAAAATTGCGTTTATGAACGCGTGAACGCTGAATGGTGACATTCAATGTTTCTAATAATAATGTCCGGTTTGGTAACCCTGTGAGTGGATCTCGCGTAGCCATTTTGCGCAGCTTATTCTGAGTTTGGCTGAACTGTAATAAAATTTGATTAAATTTACTGGTCACTAGCCCTAATTCATCATCTTTATGGGCTTTTGACATGGGCAATAAGTTTTCATCGGGATAGTCAGGATCAATTTTATCGATGGCTTCACTAATGCGAGCGATGGGTTGAGTGAGAAAACGATGAAACACCACGGTTAATACCAGTGTGAGCAATAATGCGCGAGCCAAAGTTGCAATTAACCCTAGTTGTAACTGATTAAATAGTTTAGCGGTGAGTTTTTGTGTGTCGTAAAAAATTGTCAGCGTGCCAATCAGCTGCTGTTGTTTATTGTCTTCAAAATAGAATGGTCGATATAGCGGACGGGAGATCTCTTTTAGATCACCAAATAGACGATTACTTAACGAAATGTAGCTATTTGGGAACGCAGCGTATTGATTTGCCTCCGACACAAATAATGACCCATCATCAAGTTCAATCACCGCAGAACCAACATTATCTACTTTGATAATGCCTTCAAGTGTTTGGCTGGCAAGTTTATCATCTAAAGACCATACCGAATTGGTGGTAATTTGTTCGACAGAATTGAGCAGTTCTTGTTGTTCAGCAGTAAGTTGTTGTTTCGTCGTAATGACAACTAATGCAATTTCGACAATAAAGATGGCAATTGCAAAAAACAAAGCAGTAAAAACCACTAAATTAGTTTGTTTCCATGTAAGAGACTTAAAACGGGCCGTCATATATTATTCCATGTCATATAAGTGACTATTTCTAAATTAATTTTGTAGCTCAAAATGCTAAAATCAAAAAAGATTTATATTCAATAAAAAATCAATCGCATCGTGGCTAATGAATAGCTTAACCCCATACAAAAATTAACATTATCAACTAAGACTTTAGTCAAATTCATCTGTCTTGTCATCAATAATCCAACCAAATATCGAACATCAGGCCACTTAGTAGAGATAATCTTAGCTTTATAGCATCTAAATCATTTTTTAATTCAATGATCTCACGTAGGAAAATGATTATTTTAACGATTTTTACGTTCTGTAACTCGCGTCTATTTAACTATTCAACCTAATTGAAGTATACTTGTGCGCGTAATTAAAGGTCATTAAATTAAGGAATGGGTCACGTGAATCCAATTGTAAAGAGTTTTGAGTATGGTCAACATACCGTCACCTTAGAAACAGGTGTTATGGCACGTCAAGCAGATGCTGCAGTTTTAGCAAGCATGGGCGATACCACAGTATTAGTTACTGTCGTTGGTAAAAAAATTGCGGACTTAAGCCGTAGCTTTTTCCCGCTAACGGTTAACTATCAAGAAAAAACCTATGCTGCAGGTAAAATTCCTGGCGGTTTCTTTAAGCGTGAAGGTCGTCCTTCAGAAGATGAAACTCTGATTGCACGTCTCATTGACCGTCCTATTCGTCCTTTATTTCCTAACGGTTTTAAAAACGAAGTTCAAGTTATCATTACTGTGGTATCGGTTGATCCACAAATCGAGCCAGATATTATTTCGATGATTGGTACCTCAGCCGCGTTAGCTATTTCTGGTATTCCTTTCAGTGGCCCAATAGGTGCTGCGCGTGTTGGTTATGTCGACGGCGAATATGTACTTAACCCATCGGTTGATCTGCTTGCAACAAGCTCGCTTAACTTAGTGGTTTCCGGTACTAAAGCCGCGGTACTTATGGTTGAATCTGAAGCAAAAGCGCTTGCAGAAGAAATCATGCTAGGTGCGGTAACTTACGGTCATGATCAACAGCAAGTTGTTGTTGATGCTATCAGCGAATTCAAAGCTGAAGCGGGTAAGCCAACATGGGATTGGACTGCACCCGTTCAAGATCAAGATTTAGTCGCTAAAATCAAAGAGCTTGCAGAAGCTGGCATGACAGACGCTTACCAAATTGAAGTCAAGCAAGACCGTTATATACAAGTCGGTATTGTTAAAGCGGCTGCGAAAGCGGCGTTAGTTGCAGAGAATCCAGAGGTAGATTGTCGTGAAGTCGACACCCTACTTGGTAGCTTAGAGAAAAGTGTGGTCCGCGGACGTATTATTAGTGGTAAGCCACGTATCGATGGTCGCGAACCAGACATGATCCGCGCATTAAGTGTGTTAGCGGGTGTACTTCCACGTACTCACGGTAGCTCATTGTTTACTCGTGGTGAAACACAAGCACTAGTCACTTGTACTTTGGGTACTGAACGTGATGCTCAGAAGATTGATAGCATCATGGGCGAACGTACTAATCGCTTTATGCTTCATTATAACTTCCCTCCGTATTGTGTTGGTGAAACCGGTATGGTTGGTTCACCTAAGCGTCGTGAAATTGGTCATGGTAAGTTAGCATGGCGTGGTATGAATGCAGTGATGCCTTCTGCTGAAGAATTCCCATACAGCATTCGTGTTGTATCTGAAATCACTGAATCTAACGGTTCAAGCTCAATGGCTTCAGTATGTGGTACTTCATTAGCATTAATGGATGCGGGTGTACCAATCAAAAGTTCTGTTGCTGGTATTGCAATGGGTCTCGTTAAAGAAGGCGACGATTTCGTTGTACTTTCTGACATCTTAGGTGATGAAGATCACTTAGGTGACATGGACTTTAAAGTAGCCGGTACTCGTGATGGTATCACTGCATTGCAGATGGATATCAAAATCGAAGGTATCACCAAAGAAATCATGGATATCGCACTACAACAGGCTTATGGCGCACGCGTTCATATCCTAAACGTGATGGACCAAGCCATTGGTTCTCCTCGTGATGATATCTCTGCCCATGCTCCTCGTATCACCACTATCAAGATCAACCCAGAGAAGATCCGTGATGTAATTGGTAAAGGCGGCGCGGTAATTCGTGCGCTAACCGAAGAAACGGGTACTACGATTGAGCTTGATGACAATGGTACTGTGAAAATAGCATCATCGAATGGCGAAGCAACGAAAGAAGCTATCCGTCGTATCGAAGAAATCACTGCTGAAGTTGAAGTGGGTCGCATCTACAACGGTAAAGTAATCCGTATTGTTGATTTCGGTGCATTTGTAAACATTCTTCCAGGTAAAGATGGTTTAGTACACATCTCTCAAATCAGTGATGAGCGCGTCGCAAATGTATCTGATCATTTAGAAATGAACCAAGAAGTTGCTGTAAAAGTAATGGAAGTGGATCGTCAAGGTCGTGTCAGACTGTCAATTAAAGAAGCTCAAGCGAAAGAAACTGCTGAGTAATCTAATTTAACGGTTTAACCACAAAAAAGGAGATCATTTGATCTCCTTTTTTTATGTGCTGAAAAATAATCTGTAATGTGGATGGCTCTTAGATTGCCAGATTGCTATGATGTTGAATATTAATAGAACCTGATAAGGTAAAGCGGATGGAATGTAAACTACGCACCACAATCGTTGCCGTTGTTGTGGGTGCAAGCATGTTGTTGTCAGGGTGTACTGCAACGTTAGGTTCAAATGATAATATTGCAGGACAGATGATTATCGCTCCTGTCATGCCAGACTATAAGTTGGAAGTGACGCTGGCAAAGCTAAATGAAATTTTGGCTACTATGGAGTTAACTGACGAGCAACGCGCACGTTTTCATTACGATCGTGGCGTCATTTATGACAGTGTCGGATTACGCTTACTGGGTAGAATTGATTTTCATCAGGCACTAAAATTACAACCCGATTTAGCTGATGCCTATAACTTTCTGGGCATTTACTACACTCAAGAAGGTGAGTTCGATAGTGCTTATGAAGCCTTTGATGGTGTATTAGAACTGTCACCTAATTATGATTACGCCTTTTTAAATCGCGGTATCGCATTATATTATGGCGAGCGCTACGAATTAGCGGTAGACGACATGAAAGTATTTTATGAGCGAGACCCTAGTGATGGTTACCGGGTTCTTTGGCTCTATTTGATGACTGCTGCGGTTGATAAAAATGCCGCTTTAGTGAATTTGGCGCAACAACGTGAACAGTTAAATGATGAGGATTGGTCTAGTATATTGGTTGATTTTTACATAGGTAACGTCAACCAAGAACAAGTATTTTCTGCTGCAAAAGTGGGCTTGTCTCAACCAAAAGAATATGCTGAACGCTTATGTGAAGCTTATTTCTACTTAGCTAAGCATGCTGCTGCAAATGGCCAATATCAGCAAGCTGCTAATTTTTATCGTTTAACGTTAGCGACTAATATTTATGATTTTGTTGAGCATCGTTATGCGAGAATTGAATTAGCTAAAATGAAAAATATGATCCAACAGTCTACCCAAGTACCATTGAAAAGCTAAAAAACACTTTGCCTAGCCAATTCTGCCGATAGGCGGTATAATTTGCCCCATTTTTAGCGGCTAGTGCAAGGTTAACATGTCAGGCAATAACGTTGAGGTCGACAAGCGTCGTACTTTCGCCATCATTTCGCACCCCGATGCGGGTAAAACCACCATCACCGAAAAAGTACTTTTATTCGGAAACGCCTTACAAAAGGCCGGAACGGTAAAAGGCAAAAAGTCTGGTCAACATGCTAAATCTGATTGGATGGAAATGGAAAAAGATCGTGGTATTTCCATTACCACCTCTGTTATGCAGTTTCCATACGGTGGCGCACTAATCAACTTACTTGATACACCTGGTCACGAAGATTTTTCTGAAGACACTTATCGTACCCTAACGGCGGTCGATTCTTGTTTAATGGTAATTGATTCCGCTAAAGGTGTCGAAGACCGTACTATTAAATTAATGGATGTGACGCGTTTACGTGATACGCCGATTGTGACATTCATGAATAAATGTGACCGTGATATTCGTGAGCCCATTGAATTAATGGATGAAGTCGAAGCTATTTTAAAGATAGCTTGCGCACCTATCACTTGGCCTATTGGCTCTGGTAAAGAGTTTAAAGGCGTCTACCATATTTTGCGTGATGAAATCATTTTATACCAGAGTGGTATGGGTCACACTATTCAAGAAGAGCGTATTATCAAAGGATTACACAATCCTGAACTAGACAAAGTGCTTGGCTCTTATGCTGCTGAAATCCGTGAAGAAATGGAACTGGTTGCGGGTGCTTCACATGAGTTCAATCAAGAGGCCTTTCTAAAAGGCGAGCTTACGCCAGTGTATTTTGGTACCGCCTTAGGTAACTTCGGTGTAGATCATATTCTGGACGGTATGGTTGAATGGGCCCCCAAGCCGCTTCCTCGTGAAAGTGATGTCCGCAATGTCACTCCTGATGAAGAAAAATTCTCTGGTTTTATCTTCAAAATTCAAGCCAATATGGATCCAAAACACCGAGATCGTGTTGCTTTTATGCGTGTTTGCTCGGGTCGGTATGAGCAAGGTATGAAAATGCACCATGTTCGCATCGGTAAAGATGTCAATGTCAGTGATGCGTTGACTTTTATGGCAGGGGATCGTAGTCGTGCTGAAGCGGCGTATCCTGGTGACATTATTGGACTACATAATCATGGCACGATGCGAATTGGTGATACATTTACCCAAGGCGAAAAATTACGTTTCACTGGTGTGCCTAACTTTGCCCCTGAAATGTTCCGTCGTATTCGATTAACTGATCCTCTAAAACAGAAACAACTGCTTAAAGGGGTCGTTCAGTTATCTGAAGAAGGTGCGGTACAGGTCTTCAGACCCATTGATTCTAACGATTTAATTGTGGGAGCTGTGGGTGTGCTTCAGTTTGAAGTGGTTGTTGGACGCTTAAAAAGTGAATATAACGTAGAAGCTATTTACGAAGGGATCAGTGTCAGTACCGCTCGATGGGTGTATTGCAAAGATGAGCGTAAATTAGAAGAGTTTCAGCGTAAATGTAGTCAGTATTTAGCCCTCGATGGCGGAAATAACTTGACCTATATTGCGCCTACAATGGTGAATCTAAACTTATCAATGGAACGCTATCCTGATATTGAGTTCACCAAGACACGTGAACACTAATTATTAACATGGTTTTTGCAGAGATGTTAAAAAAAGGTGGCTTTGCCGCCTTTTTTATTATTGTTTTTAAGAGGACATTAGTATGATTAAGGCTATTGTTAAGCTATTTATGGTCAATCCTTGGCAAAGGAACATTTTATGGTGTGATGAAATGGGATTAACCCTAGAAAATAACCGTAGCTGTGCACCAAGGTTGAGCGAGCCTGAAATGGATAGACCAAAAACTGAACCCACAGTGCGCCAGGTTTATAGCAGTAATAAAAAACAGTTACCTTATGATTGATACTCATGCCCATCTCGACATGTCAGCGTTCGATGATGATAGAGTGCAATTATTTGATGTCATGCACCGCAGTGGTATTACGTCGGTAATTTTACCGGGAGTGTCGGTTGACCAATGGCCAAAGCAAGTTCAGATAGCGCAGCAATTTGATTGTTATTTTTCGCTTGGTATTCATCCTTGGTACGTCCCAGAGAACATTGATGCGGCCATTATTAAGCTTGATGCAATGTTACAACAACATAGGAAAAATAAGCGTCTGGTGGCTGTTGGGGAGTGTGGTCTCGATAAATTACATCATTGGTCTGATAAACAATTGTTGTTACTTGAGAAACAGTTAGCACTTGCTCAAACTTATCAATTACCTGTCATTTTACATGCCGTTAAAGCTCATCAAGAATTACTGACAATGTTGGCACATTTTAAGCTAACACGAGGCGGAGTTGTGCATGGGTTTTATGGTAACAGTGACATGGCCAAACGTTATATTTCGCTCGGGTTTAAATTAGGTGTTGGTGGGTTAATTCTCAACCCCAGTGCAAAAAAGCTCCGTGAAACCGTGGTCAATTTACCGTTAGAACACTTTTTATTGGAAACGGATTCGCCAAGCATGGCTCCATTTGATCATCCACAATCGCGTAACACCCCACTCACTCTTCTTCGTGTTGTGTCCGAGATCGCATTTTTAAAGGAAAAGTCGACTGTCTGTATATTAGAACAATTGAATCAAAATGCTTTGCAACTATTTGACCTTTAGTTATTTTTTAATGAACACCTTAAGTTAAATATTTTTTAATGTTGTAAGGGTTTGAAATTAAACTTTAAAAACTTGATCAAAACGACGCTTTTCGTTTCACGCTCAGTTATAATCATCAGCGGAAATTAGGTGAGTTAACAACATTCAAAAAAACTGTTAACAAAAGGGTGATGATTAATGGATATAGTAATGAGTTTAGAGGGGGTGGTCACCTTACTATTGATAGGTTTCGCACTATCAAATAATAAAAAAGCAATTAACAAACGTACCGTTTTGGGTGCACTAGCAATTCAGGCCGCTTTCGGTGGTTTCGTATTGTATGTACCCGTTGGGCAAGAAGTGCTTGGCGGTGTATCAATGGGTGTTGCCAATGTTATTGGTTACTCTCAAGCTGGTATCGACTTCCTATTTGGTGGTCTAGGTACTGACGCAATGTTCTCAAATGGTGTTGGCTTCGTCTTCGCTATTCGCGTACTACCCGTCATTATCTTCTTCTCTTCTTTGATTGCTGTACTTTATTACCTTGGCATTATGCAGTTGGTTATTAAGTTCATCGGTGGTGGTCTTCAGAAGGCTCTAGGTACAAGCCGTACAGAATCTATGGCTGCTACTGCAAACATCTTCGTTGGTCAAACTGAAGCGCCGCTTGTTGTTCGTCCTTTCATTGCGACTATGACAAACTCTGAGCTATTCGCCATCATGGTGGGTGGTTTAGCATCAATCGCTGGTGCAGTACTTGCTGGTTATGCTGGTATGGGCGTTAAAATTGAGTACTTGGTTGCGGCTTCTTTCATGGCAGCTCCAGGTGGCCTATTAATGGCTAAGCTTATTCACCCAGAGACTGAAGAAACTAAAAACGAAATGGGCGATCTGCCTGAAGACACTGATAAGCCTGCTAACGTCATTGACGCTGCGGCTGCTGGTGCTGCTTCTGGTATGCATTTAGCACTTAACGTTGGTGCAATGCTGCTTGCTTTCGTTGGTCTTATCGCCATGCTTAACGGCATGTTAGGCGGCCTTGGCGGACTCGTTGGTTTTGAGAACCTTACTCTAGAGCTTATCTTAGGTTACTTGTTCATGCCTTTAGCATTCCTTATCGGTGTGCCTTGGAATGAAGCAATGGTTGCTGGCTCGTTCATTGGTCAGAAGATCATTGTTAACGAATTCGTCGCTTACCTAAACTTTGCTCCTTACCTTAATGATGCCGCTATAGCGTGTACCAGTGTTGCTAGTGAAGTCGCTAAAGGCTTACCACTATGCGTGGAAGGAACACAAGCTGCGATGACTGCTAGAACTCAAGCTATCATCTCATTCGCATTATGTGGTTTTGCTAACTTGTCTTCAATCGCAATTCTACTCGGTGGCCTAGGCGCTATGGCTCCAAGCCGTCGTCATGACCTTGCTAAGCTTGGTGTTCGTGCTGTTATAGCCGCATCGCTTGCCAACTTAATGAGCGCGACAATAGCCGGTCTATTCTTAGCTATCTAAGAACCAGTCCAGGGGGGTATCCCCCAAAAAACTGGGTCTTTAGATTCATAAAGACTAAAGACCCAGTGTGTAACAATGTTGTTATTGATTTTTGTGTTAATCCACCGTTTCCCAATACGAAGTTATGCCGTTTTAGTGATTGTAAAAGAGGATACATTAAAACCTCTAGTCAAAATTAAAATGTCAAAGCGTTAACAATTCGTAGACAAAAAGTCGCGACATTGTTCACAAAATAGAATTTTGTATTCGTTTTTTTATCGATTAAATATTGAGATTAATATCAGTAACGGTAAGATACGAATGACTAAAAAGAAGTGCTATCTAAGAAGATAGTTAAATAATATACATGGGGTTGATGATGAAAAAATTAAATACTTTAGTATTAGCAAGTACAGTTGCACTAGCAGGTTCTGCATTTACTGTTTCTGCTGCCGAACAAACTGGCGACATTCATGCAAACGATTATAATTGGATGCAGTTTAACATTATGTATGCAATAGATGAGCATCCAATTGCAAACGAAGATGAAGCTACTCATAACTATTTAGAAATGGAGTTTGGCGGTCGTTCTGGCTTTGTTGACCTCTATGGTTATGTTGATGTGTTCAACTTAGGCAACAGTGATTCAGGCGATAAAGCTGACGGCGAGAGCAAAATGTTCATGAAGTTCGCTCCTCGTTTTTCTATTGATGCCATTACGGGTACTGATTTATCTTTAGGCCCAGTTCAAGAAGTTTATTTCTCTACTCTATTTAACTGGGGTGGTGGCGCTATCAATACCGGAGGCAATGGTGAAGGCGATGTTAACATGTCTTTCTGGGGTGTTGGTGCGGATGTAATGGTTCCATGGTTAGGTAAAACTGGCATGAACCTTTATGGTGCTTATGACATTAACCGTAAAGACTGGAATGGTTACCAATTCTCGGCTAACTGGTTCAAGCCATTTGTTTTCTTTGAAGATAAGAGCTTCTTATCTTTCCAAGGCTATGTCGATTACCAATTCGATATGGATGAAGAATATTCTGGTACAAATTCCGATGGTGACTTTAATAACACTGAACACGGTGGCGCTGCATTCTTCGGTCTTTATTATCACACAGACCGTTTTGCTCTAGGTTATGGTGGTAAGTACTTCTACCATGCATATGGCTTAAATGATAACGCGTTTAAGAATGAATTCTTTGGTGGTTTAGATACTACTGGTTGGACTCATTTCCTTACCGCAACTTACAAAATCTAGTTGTTTAAGATATAATTTAATGGAGCCGCGTTTAGCGGCTCCATATTTTACCGAAACAAGGATATCGAACTTTCATTTAAAATCATTGTCCAATAATAGTGTTTTTATATAAAGGTTTGTACTCTACAAGGTCTTATTTTTACGCGCTAAAAAGGATTTTTCGCGGAATAGTTGAAACAAATATCTTTGTTTTACCTTTTCCGGTCTTCAAGGATTCAAGTCGTGGTACTCGTTATCAGATTGAATACTTAGGTTAGTAAATATCACCTAGATTTACTGGCAATACTGAAGGCCCGGCCATAATTATAATAATATGCCAGCTACATAGTGTTGCCTGAAAAAAAATTATCGACTTTGATTTTTCGTTTCGGAGAGCAATTATGACTGATTTAAAAAAAGCGGCGTCACGCGGTATTTCATTAATGGACTTAACCACGTTAAATGACGATGATACCGATCAAAAAGTGATCGATTTATGCCACAAAGCCAAGTCTCCAGCCGGCAATACTGCGGCGATTTGTATTTATCCTCGCTTTATTCCTATTGCACGTAAAACACTTAATGAACTTGATTGTGAAGACATTAAGATTGCTACAGTGACCAACTTCCCACACGGTAATGATGATATCGCTATAGCGGTATTAGAAACTCGCGCTGCCATTGCCTATGGCGCTGATGAAGTTGATGTCGTGTTCCCATACCGTGCTTTAATGGCAGGCAATGAGACGGTTGGCTTTGAACTGGTTAAAGCGTGTAAAGAAGAGTGTGGTGATGATGTCTTGTTGAAAGTTATTATCGAATCTGGTGAGTTAAAAGATCCCGCACTTATCCGTAAAGCCTCTGAATTAGCGATTGATGCAGGTGCTAATTTCATCAAAACTTCGACGGGGAAAGTTGCGGTTAATGCCACGCTTGAAGCTGCTGAAATTATGTTAACCGTCATCAGCGAGAAAAACCGTCAGGTTGGTTTTAAGCCTGCTGGCGGCGTGCGAGATGCAGCGAAAACAGCAGAGTTTTTAGCCTTAGCTGAGCGTATTTTAGGTGCAGATTGGGTCAGTCCGCAGACATTCCGTTTTGGTGCATCTAGCTTATTAAATAGCTTGTTGCATACGCTCGAATTGACTGAAGCGCCTACGCCTACTTCAGGCTACTAATTCGTACAATGCGCTAATAGCCACTTTGCATGATGAATTATCGTTATGCAAAGCGTCATCAATTGATGACATTCCAGATATTAATGGCGATCCTAAAGGTGTTGGATTGCCTAATAGGGACTCAATATGTTTCTTGCTCAAGAGATTATCCGTAAAAAACGTAACGGCGATGCACTAAGTACTGCAGAAATTCAATTTTTTGTTGATGGCATCACCCATAACACGGTTTCTGAAGGCCAAATTGCTGCGTTCGGCATGGCGGTGTACTTCAAAGATATGAATATGGACGAACGTATTGCATTAACGATAGCAATGCGAGATTCCGGAGCCGTATTAAATTGGGATTCACTCGGCCTTGATGGCCCTATTATCGATAAACATAGTACCGGTGGTGTAGGCGATGTCATAAGCCTAATGCTTGGTCCTATGGCTGCAGCTTGTGGTGGTTATGTGCCGATGATTTCAGGGCGTGGCCTAGGTCATACCGGCGGTACGCTAGATAAATTTGATGCTATTCCAGGCTATCAAACTGAACCGTCAAGTGAATTATTCCGCAAAGTGGTAAAAGATGCTGGTGTGGCCATTATTGGCCAAACGGGCGATCTTGTTCCTGCCGATAAACGTTTTTATTCAATCCGCGATAATACCGCAACGGTTGAATCTATTTCACTTATCACCGCCTCAATTTTATCTAAAAAATTAGCTGCCGGTCTTGATGCGCTAGCAATGGATGTCAAAGTAGGCAGTGGCGCATTTATGCCAACCTACGAGGCATCTGAAGAATTAGCTCGTAGTATTACTGCGGTAGCTAATGGTGCTGGCACAAAAACAACTGCATTGCTGACCGACATGAATCAGGTATTGGCTTCTTGCGCAGGTAATGCGGTTGAAGTGCGTGAGGCGATTAACTTTTTAACAGGTCAATATCGTAACCCTCGTTTATATGCGGTCACTATGGGTTTATGTGCAGAAATGCTTGTTTTGGGTGGTATTGCACACAACGAAGCAGAAGCACGTAATAAACTTAATACTGTATTAGATAATGGCAAAGCGGCAGAGGCATTTGCTAAAATGGTGGCGGGTTTAGGTGGCCCAACAGATTTTGTTGAGTCATACGATAAGTATTTACCTCACGCGAAGATTATTCGCCCTGTATACGCCAATACATCTGGCTTTGCTTACAAAATGGATACACGAGAACTTGGTTTAGCGGTTGTGACCTTAGGTGGCGGACGTCGTAAACCAGGAGATACACTGGATTATAGTGTTGGATTAACTCAAGTATGCGCACTCGGTCAGGCAGTTAACAAAGATATCCCGTTAGCGATGATCCATGCTCAATCTGAAGATGCGTTTGCAGAAGCTGCCGCGGCTATTCAGCAAGCGGTTATTATTGGCGATAGCGCGCCTGAGAAGACGCCTGAAATATATCGTTATATTCGCGCTTCAGATTTATAAAGGAAAGACATAATGAAACGTACTTTTATCTTAATGCTCGACTCTTTTGGAGTAGGAGCTGCTACTGATGCCGATAAGTTTGGTGATGTTGGCTCAGATACTTTTGGTCACATCGCTCAAGCTTGTGCAGAAGGCCGAGCCGATATCGGCCGTCAAGGGCCATTGAAGTTGCCTAATCTTGCTCGCTTAGGCTTAGGTCATGCTGGTTTTGAAAGCACGGGTCAGTTTGCTGCAGGATTTGATGATAATGTCGAGATTATTGGTGCTTATGGCCATGCAGACGAATTAAGTTCAGGTAAAGATACCCCAAGTGGGCACTGGGAAATGGCCGGTGTTCCTGTTCTTTATGAATGGGGCTATTTTAGTGATTTGACCAACTCATTCCCAAAAGAGTTAACCGATAAAATTCTTGAGCGTGCTGGTTTAGAAGATTTTCTAGGCAACAGTCATGCATCGGGTACTAAAATTCTAGAAGAGTTAGGCGAAGAACACATGAAAACAGGCAAGCCTATTTTCTATACTTCTGCAGACTCTGTTTTCCAAATCGCTTGTCATGAAGAAAGCTTTGGTTTAGAAAACTTATACAACTTGTGCAAAATCGCCCGTGAAGAGTTAGAGCCTTATAACATTGGCCGTGTGATTGCACGTCCGTTTGTCGGAACTGGCGCTGCTGATTTTGTGCGTACTGGTAACCGTCATGATTATGCCGTATTGCCCCCTGCGCCAACCGTATTAGATAAGCTTAAAGACGCTGGCGGTGACGTGGTGAGTATCGGTAAGATTTCTGATATATATGCTCACAGTGGTATTACTCAGCAGTTTAAAGCCACCGGGCTTGAAGAGTTATTTGATCAAACATTAACGCAAATTAACCGTGCTGGTGATAACACCATAGTATTTACTAATTTTGTTGATTTTGACTCTCATTATGGCCACCGCCGTGATACCGCTGGTTATGCTAAAGCACTTGAGTATTTTGATTCGCGTTTACCCGAACTGTTAGCGATTTTGCAACCTGACGATTTAGTGGTTTTCACTGCTGATCACGGCTGCGATCCTACTTGGGTTGGCACTGAACACACTCGTGAGCGTGTTCCTGTATTAGCCTATGGTGCAGGTTTACCTGCGGGTTCATTGGGGCGTCGTCAGTCTTTTGCTGATATTGGTCAGTCTATTGCGAGTTATTTTGAACTAGAACCAATGGATTATGGTGAATCTTTTATTAATTAGCCATAATTGCAAACGACGGTTCTATTTAAAGTTCAATGGTTTTGCTAAACTGTAAACATAATTAAGCAATACTAAATAATATATAAATATAGGGGTTATACAAATGGCTACACCACACATTAATGCAGTAGAAGGCGCATTTGCTGAGACAGTTTTATTTCCTGGCGATCCACTTCGTGCGAAATATATAGCTGAAACATTTTTAGAAAATGTTGAACAAGTCACTGACGTTCGTAACATGCTAGGTTTTACCGGTACTTATAAAGGTAAACGTATTTCTGTTATGGGGTCAGGTATGGGCATTCCATCTTGCTCTATCTATGCACACGAGTTAATCAAAGACTACGGTGTTAAGAACCTAATCCGTGTTGGTACTTGTGGTGCGATTAGCACTGACGTAAAAGTACGCGACGTGATTATTGGTATGGGTGCTTGTACTGATTCTAGAGTGAACCGTTTACGCTTTAAAGATAATGACTTTGCCGCAATTGCTGATTACAGTTTATTAAGTGCAGTGGTTGACTCTGCTAAAGCACATGGCACTAAAGTCCGTGTTGGTAATGTATTTTCAGCTGATTTATTCTACACTCCAGATCCACAAATGTTTGATGTTATGGAGAAAATGGGCATTTTAGGCGTCGAAATGGAAGCCGCTGGTTTATATGGTGTTGCACATGAGTTAGGCGCTAAAGCCTTATGTGTTGCGACAGTATCAGACCATATCCGTACTGGTGAGAAAACCACATCTGATGAGCGTCAAACAACATTCAGCGACATGATTATTATGACGTTAGATGCAGCGTTAACGTTCTAATCTTTACTGTACATAATAAAATGGGCACTGATTAGTGCCCATTTTTGTTTTGTAGATTACTGGTTTTTATCGGTATCGGCTTCGGAAGTCGGCTGGGGAGTCAACGATATTTTTTTGGTTTTTTTATGTAATTTGACCCGAGTCCTTCGGCGATCAAAATCTGCTCGTTTAAATGATAAAGCCCGTGAAAGTAATAAGCCAATGAAGCCCGCTACGATCAACATCATTTGCTGTAATTCCATATTCTGTTCATGCAAGATTTTAATTTCGTCAAAAAAGATATCCAGATTTAAACGCACTTCGACATAGCCTAAATTGTTATCATCTTGAATGACGTTTTCAATTAAAGGAGGATACGGCTTTAATAAGCCTTTTAACGCCTCTGAGTCCGCTTCTAAGCTTTCATAAGATACGCTTTGGGCAAAGGCTAACCTGACACCTTGCGAATTATAGATATTGACCGACATCACTTTGGGATCTGCAGCCAGTGCTGATGCTAACCATTGTAGCTGTTCATCATTTTGCAGAAACATCGCCGGAGCGGCACCATTAGCGGCTTGCTGTGCTAACAATCTTGCCATCACTTTTGTTTGTGAATTTAGTAATTTTTGACCATTACGTAAACTCGATTGCCACAAGTACATCAGACCGAAGATCAGCGCTATTGCCACTATGATTTGCACAATCCTGCTGAATTTTTGTCTTTTCTTAAGACCTTTAACAAAAATCACTTTAATCCTTAGTGTTTTTTCTATTTAATTGGAAGCTGTCTTGAGGCTGTTTTTTTGTTGAGCAGCCATTAAGTGCCGATCCCATTACACAGAATCATCAAAAAGCTATATTAATCGAAAAATTTGTCAGTAGATAGTCGTAACATACTAAGAGGCCATATTGATGCTGGAACAACGTGACAATGTCTTACTAAATTTCTTATTTTCAGATATTTGTGATAAATATCAACATCTAGGACGTGTATTATATCGTTATCAAGAATCTGATTATTTACTGAGCTTACAATCTTATTTTCCGTATCGTTGTCGGATTATTTTTAGTGTTGAATGCTCAACTGAGATTGAATCTTGGTTATCGTTAATTTCATCCGATGCTCATATCGCAAAGCTAGTCAGGCAGAATGATTTATTAGGTTTTGAACTGTCGACTCAAACAGTAAATGATAAATGGATTGCATCATTTCCACAGAACATAGCCGCTGAAATTGTACTTATTCAACAACCTTTAGCGCGCCTAAATCAACCGGGTTTGTTAGTGATGGATATGGACTCTACAGCCATTGACATTGAATGTATTGACGAACTCGCTGCCATGGCCGGTGTTGGTGAAGACGTTGCCGCCGTCACGGCAAGCGCAATGCGTGGTGAGTTAGATTTTGAGCAGTCTTTAAGGCTACGGGTCAGTAAGCTTGCTGGTGCCGATGCTGCCATTATTCAAGAGCTGTGCGATACGTTACCGTTAATGCCCGGTCTTGAAGCCATGTTAGCCGAACTAAAATCGCATCAATGGAAATTGGTGGTTGCATCCGGTGGTTTTACACCCTTTGTGAGCTATTTAAAAACATTACTGGGTCTGGATGCCGCGTTTGCTAACGAACTGGTTGTTGTGGATGGCAAGCTCAGTGGCGAAGTGACTGGTCAAGTTGTTGATGCTCAATTTAAGGCGAAAGTGGTTAGTCAGTGCGCCGAACAATGGGCCATTGCATCAGGGCAACGAGTGGCGATTGGTGATGGTGCCAATGACATTGCGATGATCCAAGCTGCCGATTTAGGTGTGGCATTTCATGGCAAGCCTACATTAATTGCCGCTGCAGATGTGTCAATACACCATGTTGATTTACGCGCGTTAGTGTTTTTATTACAGGCGTAGCGGGTAGGTCGTTGGCGCAGTGTACATTCTG